>CAKRON010000059.1 GCA_934373455.1 uncultured Marvinbryantia sp. | reverse complement strand
GGATATGGAACAATTGTTGAAAATGGACAGTCAGTTTCATGAAGTATTATTTGAATCCTGCGGAAGCAAGATGTTGGAACATCAATTAAAAGATTATCATCAGTACGTGCAAAAAGCCCGGCTTCATTCCTTGAAAAGACAGGAGCGGGCAAAAAAATCTACCCAGGAACATGAAGGAATTTTGCTTGCTATTAAAGAAAGAGATGCAAAAAAGGCAGATGAACTGGCTACCAGACATATTTTGAATGCAATTGCAAATATCAGACAGGAACATGAATCCTAGAAAGCAGAGGACAGATACATGGATAAAATTAAAATGAAAACTCCGCTGGTGGAGATGGATGGAGATGAAATGACCAGGATACTCTGGAAGATGATAAAAGAAGAACTTTTGCTTCCTTTTGTTGATCTGAAGACAGAATATTATGATCTTGGACTGGAAAACAGAGACGCAACGGATGATCAGGTGACGGTTGACAGTGCGCAGGCTACTCGAAAATATGGTGTTGCAGTAAAATGTGCAACAATCACACCGAATGCGGCAAGAATGGACGAATATCATTTGAAAAAAATGTGGAAAAGTCCGAATGGAACGATCAGAGCACTTCTGGATGGCACAGTATTTCGTGCACCGATTATTGTAAAAGGAATAGAACCAAATGTACGCACATGGAAAAAACCGATTACAATTGCGCGACATGCTTATGGTGATGTATATAAATCAGTAGAAATGAAGGTACCGGGTGCAGGAAAAGCAGAACTTGTATTTACAGGTGAAGATGGAACGGTCAGCAGAGAAACCATTCATGAATTCAAGGGCTCTGGTGTACTTCAGGGAATGCATAATCTGGATAGTTCCATTGAAAGTTATGCAAGAAGTTGTTTCTCTTATGCATTAGACACAAAACAGGATCTCTGGTTTGCGACAAAAGATACGATTTCCAAAATATATGATCATACATTCAAAGATATTATGCAGGATATCTATGAGAAAGAATATGCTGATAAATTTAAAGAAGCTGGAATTACGTATTTTTATACATTGATTGATGACGCCGTAGCACGTGTGATGAAGTCTGAAGGCGGCTATATATGGGCCTGCAAAAATTATGATGGAGACGTAATGAGTGATATGGTTTCGTCTGCATTTGGCTCACTGGCAATGATGACATCTGTGCTGGTATCCCCAGACGGTAATTTTGAATATGAGGCAGCTCATGGAACGGTACAGCGTCATTATTACAAATATTTGGAAGGTGAAGAAACATCTACCAATTCCGTAGCAACAATTTTTGCCTGGAGCGGAGCTTTGAGAAAAAGGGGAGAACTGGATCAGATACCGGAACTTATGGCTTTTGCAGATAAACTGGAAAAAGCTACGATTGCAACCATTGAAAGTGGTAAAATGACAAAAGACCTGGCACTGATCACGACATTGAAGGATCCGGTGGTATTAAACAGTAAAGAGTTTATTTTGGCAATTCGTGAGAATCTTTCTGCAGCTTTATAAAAATCAGAACATAAGAAAGGAACACATGATCTCTGTAAGACCGTGTGTTCCTTTACTGTTTTTATGAAAGCAAAATGTTACATTAATGATTCCCAAACTTCGTACAAAGCTTCCAGTTTTTCTGTATTTTCTATTTTTTCCTTGCTTAATTCCATGCATTTTGCAACATCGGTATAGACTGACTCAAGACACATCTGTTCATCGATTTCCTGATTCCGACATTCCAGCTTCTGAATTTGATCTTCTGTTTTTTTCAGATCATTTTCTTGCTTGCGTTTTTTCGCCTGTTCTTCTTTACGTTTTTGCCAGTCGTCTTTTCCGTTGGTGACTGATTCAGATGCAGAATTTTTAGTTTCTGAAGAGGCGTTTGCTGCATCTGGGGCATAGATTTTGGTCAATTCTTCTCTTTTTTCCAGATAGTAATCATAATTGCCGATATAATTTACCAGCGTTGTACCGGTAAGCTCTAAAATCCTGCTGGCTGTCTGATTAATAAAGTAACGATCATGAGATACATATAGTACCGTTCCGCTATACTGATTTAGAGCATGTTCCAAAATCTCTTTGGAAGTGATATCCAGATGGTTGGTAGGTTCGTCCAAAATCAGAAAATTTGCCTCAGAGAGCATGAGCTTGGCCAGAGAAACACGACCTCTTTCACCACCGCTTAAATCTTTGATTTGCTTGAAGACATCATCTCCGGTAAAAAGAAAGGCTGCAAGAGTATTACGTATTTCTGTATTAGTCAGAGATGGGTAATCATCTGCAATCTCTTCAAAAAGAGTTTTCTCCATATGTAATACATGATGCTCCTGATCGTAATAACCGATATGAACTTTACTTCCGAGGGTAAAGGATCCGGCATCTGCCTCAATCACTGAGTTGATGATTTTCAGTATAGTGGTTTTTCCTGTTCCGTTATTTCCGATAATAGCCACTTTTTCTCCACGTTTGATTGCAAAATTCAAATCAGAGAAAAGAGAAAGATTATCAAAAGATTTTGCAAGATGTTCAACAGTCAGAACATCTTCGCCACTTTCAATTCTGGGATGCAGCTGAAGGTGAATTTCAGAGTTCAGTTCTGTTGGTTTCTCCAGACGCTCGATCTTGTCCAGCATCTTTTCACGGCTCTCTGCCCGCTTAATACTTTTTTCCCGATTGAAAGATTTCAGCTTTGCAATCACCTGTTCCTGATGCTTGATTTCCTGCTGCTGATTCATCCATGCCTTGATTTGCGCATCTCTGAGCATGGCTTTTTTCTGGGCATAATCAGAATAATTCCCAAGAAAAACAGTTGCTTTTCCATTATCCAGTTCCACTACTTTTGTAACTACTTTATTCAGAAAATACCGGTCATGGGCAACGATCAATACAGCCCCATTATAATTCAGAAGATATGTTTCCAACCAGGAAATCGAATTCATATCCAGATGGTTGGTAGGTTCATCTAATAGGATAATATCCGGTTTTGAAAGGAGCAGCTTACCAAGTGCCACGCGGGTTTTCTGTCCGCCGGATAAAGTGGCAATAGATTTAGAAAATTCATCTTCGTTAAATCCAAGACCTTTTAATACCCCGACTAACTCACTTTTAAAAGAATATCCATTTTGATTTTCAAATTCTGTACTGAGACGATGATAGAGATCCAGGGTAGCAGTTAATGCTTCACCTGTCTGGTATTTCATGTCCTGCTCCAGTGAACGGATTTTGTTTTCCATCTCAATAATGTCTTTTTTTACTTCCAGAAGCTCTTCATAAATAGTATGCTCACTGGACACAGCCTCATGCTGGGCAAGATATCCGATACTTGACCCTTTAGATAGAGTCACTTCCCCATTGTCAGCAGAGAGCTGCTTCATAATAATCTTCAATAACGTAGATTTGCCTGCGCCATTGATACCTACAATTGCTGCTTTCTCACGTTCTTCCACATGAAAGCTAACATCTTTTAATATATTTTTCGCTCCAAAAGCTTTGTCTATATGACTGCAAGATAGTATCATAATTCACATCCTATATCTTTTTTACTTTGTATTCGTGATACAGTTTATCATATTACTGCAATTTACTCTAGCTTTTTTGCAGAAAATGCAGTAATATATTAAATTGAAGCAATATATAGGAGGAGTTTGTATGATAAAAGTAGTAAAATTTGGGGGAAGTTCGCTCGCAAGTGCTGAGCAGTTTAATAAGGTTAAAAGTATTATTACAGCAGATAAACACAGAAGATATGTGATTCCTTCCGCTCCGGGCAAACGCTTCAGTGGTGACACAAAAGTTACAGACATGTTATATGATTGTTATGATACAGCTGTAAATGGACAGAATTTTGAAGAAAAGCTGAATAAGATCCATCAGAGATATAAAGAGATTATAGATGGATTACATTTAGAACTTTCACTGGATAAGGAATTTGAAAAAATATCTGAGTTTTTCCAGAATGGTGCAGGTGTAAACTATGCGGCGTCCAGAGGAGAATATCTGAACGGTATCATTATGGCTCATTATCTTGGATTTGATTTTATTGATGCAGCAGAAGTTATCTTTTTCGATGAAAATGGAGAATTTGACTCTGAAAAGACAAATAAGATTCTGAGTCTTCGTCTGGCAAAAAGCCAGTGTGCTGTTATACCAGGTTTTTACGGTGCAATGCCAAATGGTACGATAAAGACATTTTCCAGAGGCGGCTCTGATATTACAGGATCTATTGTTTCCAGAGCGGTAAGAGCAGACTTATATGAGAACTGGACGGATGTGTCCGGTTTCCTGGTTACAGATCCTCATATTGTTGAGAATCCTGAACCAATTGAGATCATTACCTACCGTGAACTGAGAGAGTTAGCATATATGGGCGCTTCCGTACTTCATGATGAGGCAATTTTCCCTGTCAGAAGAGAAGGTATCCCGATTAACATTAAGAATACCAACGACCCGACTGCACCTGGTACACTGATCGTGGAAAGTACATGCAAGCGTCCGAAATTTACCATTACAGGAATTGCAGGAAAGAAGGGATTTGCTTCCGTTAATCTGGAAAAGGATCGCATGAATACAGAAATTGGGTTTGGCAGAAAAGTTCTTAGTGTATTTGAAGATAATGGATTATCTTTTGAACATATGCCATCTGGAATTGATACGATGAGTGTCTTTGTTCAGCAGTCTGATTTTGAAGAAAAAGAACAGAAAATCTTAGCTGGTCTTCATCGCAGCGTTCAGCCTGATTTCCTTGAAATTCATTCAGATATTGCACTGATTGCTGTGGTTGGCCGTGGTATGAAGTCCACAGAAGGTACTGCTGGTAAGCTTTTTTCTGCACTGGCAAAAGAAGAGATCAATATTCGTATGATCGATCAGGGATCCAGTGAGTTAAATATTATCATTGGTGTAAATGAGAAAGACTTTGAGAAAGCAATTCGTGCTATCTACCGTACTTTCATTACGGAATCCCATTAATTGACAAGCATTTAACGGTATTGTATACTGAAGAAAAGCGGAAAATCAATTTATGGGGGTGACAGATTAGTGCAGGAGCGGGAAATATCAAAGGCTGTGATAAAACGTCTTCCACGGTACTACAGATATCTTGGGGAATTACTTGAACACAAAGTGGAGCGTATTTCATCAAACGAATTAAGTGACAGGATGCAGGTTACAGCATCACAGATCCGACAGGATCTGAATAATTTTGGTGGATTCGGACAACAGGGGTATGGTTATAATGTAAAGTATCTTTATAATGAGATAGGAAAGATTCTTGGACTTGACAAAACTTACAATATGATCATTATCGGTGCGGGACATCTGGGACAGGCCATTGCCAATTATGTAAAATTTGAAAAACGTGGATTTCGTATTATTGGGATATTTGATACGAATCCGGAACTGGAAGGAAAGACGATTCGCGGCATACAGATTATGACCGATGATAGATTGCCGGAGTTTCTTTCTGCCCATGATATTGATATAGCAACACTGACGCTGCCTAAGACAGGAGCGGAAGAGATAGCACCTTTACTTGTAAAAGGCGGCGTAAAAGCTATCTGGAATTTTGCACATACGGATCTGGATCTTCCATCCAATATCGTAGTGGAAAATGTTCATTTGTCCGAAAGCCTGATGCAGCTATCATATAATATTAATCGAAAAGACAGAAAATAATAAAAAGCAGCGCTGCCAGATAGATTCTGAATTGTGATATTTGGAATATTTGGCAGCATTTCTTTTGGAGTGTTTATGCAGATAAAATCTTATCAGCAATGGGAATTAAAAGAAAAGCTTCCGCCAAGAACAGAAAACAGCAATAAGGGAGATTATGGAAAGCTGTTTTTGATAGCCGGAAGCCGTAATATGTGTGGTGCAGCCTATTTAGCCGGAAAGGCAGCTTATCGTAGCGGAGTTGGTCTTGTGTATATTTATACAGAAGAATGCAACCGTGTTATTTTACAGGAACTGCTGCCAGAAGCGGTATTGATTACATACCAGCCAGATGAATGGAAAAAAGAACAGCTGCTGGAAGCTTTGGGTGGAATAACAGCAATTGCCATAGGTCCGGGGATTGGACGCTCATCCTGCTCAGAGGATATTTTACAGGAAGCATTGCAAAGTGATCTGCCAAAAGTGTTGGATGCAGATGCACTGAACATTCTTTCTGAGCATCCAGAGTGGTATGAAACGTCACCCAAACCATATATTGTTACACCGCATCCTATGGAAATGAGTCGTCTGACTGGTTTGACGATATCAGATATACAGGCTCATCGTCGAGAATGTGCTTTTACATTTGCAAGAGATCACCACTTAATTACCGTATTAAAAGGCAGTCATACGATTGTGACAGATGGTATAGACGAGTTTGTGAATGAATCTGGAAATCATGGGATGGCAACTGCCGGAAGCGGAGATGTGCTGACCGGTATCATAGGAGCCTTTCTGGCACAGAAAATGGATCCTTTTGAAGCAGCCCGCTTAGGAGTGTTTGTACATGGTCTTGCCGGAGATGAAGCCAAAAAAGAGCGGGGAACTTATTCGATGATGGCGGGAGATATTGTGGAACATATTTTATACGGTATAGAATGAGAGGTGGCAGTATGAACAGTAATAGCCGGACTTATGTGACCGTTGATCTGGATGCGGTAGCATTTAATTTTGAATCTATGAGAAAAAATATCAATGCAGATACAAAAATGATTGCAGTTATTAAGGCAGATGCCTATGGGCATGGAGCTATTCCGATTAGTCGTCTGCTGGAATCCTTTCCTTATGTGTGGGGATATGCTGTTGCGACAGCAGAAGAGGCATTGGAACTGCGCAGTGCAGATATCCATAAACCAATCCTGATTCTTGGATATGTGTTTGAAGAACATTATTTGGAATTGATCGAACAGGATGTTCGAATCCCGGTATTTGATTACGATACAGCGGTGAATATTTCTGATTCAGCAAAAAAGATCCATAAAAACGCAAAGATTCATATTGCGCTGGATACCGGAATGACCAGGATAGGTTTTAAAGATACAGAAGAGAGTGCAGTTATAATCAAAAAGATTGCAGAGAGGCTGGATAATATTGAAATAGAAGGTATGTTTACACACTTTGCCAGAGCGGACGAAGAAGACAAAACTTATGCTGACAGGCAGTTAAAACGTTACCTGGATTTTCGCGATTTGTTGCAGCAGTACGATATTTCCATTCCGCTCTGTCACTGTTCGAACAGTGCAGGTATCATTGATATGCCTTATGCAAATCTGGATATCGTAAGGGCCGGAATCACTATATACGGAATCTATCCTTCAGAAGAAGTACAGAAAAAACCAGTTCCGCTTCATCCTGTAATGGAATGGAAATCTCATGTGGCTTTTGTGAAACAGGTGGATGAAGGAGTTCAGATCAGTTATGGAGGAACCTATACAACGCCACATCCAATGACGGTAGCGACGATACCTGTAGGATATGCAGATGGGTATCCAAGACTCTTATCTGGAAAGGGAAGTGTATTGATTCACGGGCAGAGGGCACCGATTCTGGGGCGCGTCTGTATGGATCAGTTTATGGTAGATGTTACGGATATACCAGATGTTGTCCGTGGAGATGAAGTGACGCTTCTTGGAAAAGATCAGGCAGATCAGATCACTGTGGAAGAATTGTCAGATCTTTGCGGAAGATTCCCATATGAATTTGTCTGTAATATCAGCAAACGTGTACCGCGAGTTTATCACAAATAATAGAGCAGATGCATAAACATAAATAGATTGGAAATACTTCAGCCATCCGGATAATTTAATTCGAACGCATGGAGTGTGAGTCTTTTGGTAATACGACGAGGAGATATTTTTTATGCAGATCTCAGACCTGTTATCGGGTCAGAACAGGGTGGCATAAGACCGGTACTGATCATACAGAATGATATTGGTAATAAACACAGCCCAACGGTAATTGTGGCAGCTATTACTTCAAAAATGAATAAAGCAAAGCTTCCGACCCATATAGAAATTGATGCAGCCAGGTATCATATTGTAAAAGATTCTGTTATTTTACTTGAGCAGCTTCGAACGATTGATAAGTCCAGGCTCAGAGATAAGGTCTGCCATCTGGATGATGGGATTTTGAAGAAAATTGACAGCGCGCTTATGATCAGTCTGGAATTGGGTACATACCTGTCTTGACGAAATAACGGATCAATGTTATATTAAAATGATGAATCTATGATAAATAGAAAGGATGTACAAAATTGTCTAAATCTTTTATGGAACGACTTGCCCAGCAGTTTGGGATTTCCAGTCCGACGGAAGAGGAATTGCAAAGCGAGATTGTTTCTATGGTAGAAGAAGGATGCCGGCAGGGGATTGTCCGGGCAGATGAGACAGAAATGATAAAAAACATTTTTGAGCTTGCCAGAAAACAGGCACAGGATGTTATGACTCACAGACGTCATATTGTCGGGGTCGATTGTGAGATGACATTAAAAGATGCTCTGGACTTTATGTTGAATGACAGTCATTCCAGATTCCCTGTATATGAAGAAAATATGGATAATGTCATTGGCATTCTGTTTTTAAAAGATGCCATGCGCTGTATGACCAGAACGGGTCGCGACCAGTGTAAAATACGGGATATAAAAGGTCTTCTTCGGGAAGCTGCATTTATTCCTGAGACAAAAGAGCTGAGCAGTCTCTTTCAGATGATGCAGTCTCAGAAGCTTCAGATGGTGATCATTGCAGATGAATATGGACAGACAGCCGGACTGGTGGCGATGGAAGATATTCTGGAAGTGATTGTCGGTAATATTCAGGATGAATATGATAATGATGAACCGTTGATTCAGCCATTGGATGATGGTACATATCTGATATCAGGGCTTGCCCCGTTGGAACAGGTAGCAGAGGAACTGGGGATAGAATTTGAAGAAACCGAGTTTGAAACATTAAATGGCTATCTGATTTCCAAGTTGGATAAGATACCGGACGAGGATGAACGGTCTCAGATTGAAACAGGTGGTTATCAATTTAAAATTGAAAAAGTTGCAAACAAGATGATCGAAACCGTAAAAGTACAAAAGCTTCCGGATGAGGACAATGTTGTTGCAAAAATACAGGAATAGAAGGAGAAAAAAACATGTCAGGACATTCAAAGTTCGCTAATATTAAGCACAAAAAAGAGAAAAATGATGCAGCAAAAGGAAAGATTTTTACGATTATCGGTCGTGAAATTGCTGTAGCTGTAAAAGAAGGCGGTGCGGATCCTGCTAATAACAGCAGACTGCGCGATGTAATTGCGAAAGCAAAGGCGAATAATATGCCAAATGATACGATTGATCGTGGTATTAAAAAAGCTGCCGGTGATGCAAACTCCGTGAATTATGAATACGTTTCATATGAAGGATATGGTCCGGGCGGGATTGCGATTATCGTTGATGCATTAACAGATAATAAGAACCGTACTGCTGCAAATGTCAGAAGTGCATTTACAAAGGGAAGCGGAAGCATTGGAACACAGGGCTGTGTTTCTTACAGCTTTGACAAAAAAGGTCAGATCATCATTGATAAAGAAGAGTGTGACATGGAAGCAGATGATCTTATGATGATCGCACTGGATGCCGGAGCAGAAGATTTTTCTGATGAGGAAGACAGCTTTGAAGTAATTACAGATCCTGACGATTTCAGCAGCGTCAGAGAAGCACTGGAAAAAGAAGGAATTCCGATGGCATCTGCAGAGATTACTATGATTCCTCAGAATTATGTGGCTCTTACAGACGAGACGATGCTGAAAAACTTACAGAGAACCCTGGATCTTCTTGATGAAGATGATGATGTACAGAACGTATACACCAATCTGGAGGAATAATTATGGAAAATACTTATCTGACAGCGCTCCATGGACTGGAAAGCATTTTTTGTGATATGGACAAGATGCTGAACAAATTTCATAAAAAGTATTATGTGGATGCTTTTTCAGAGTTTTATGAAGCTAATTTTGCGATTTATCAGGCAGTAGAAGAAGGTTATAATAATGCAATTGATAAAGAACAATATACGAAAAATATGGCTTCTGCTGTTACAGGTAATGCACTTAAATTATTCAACAATGTGGCAAAGAAGTCTAAGAAACATGAAATGGTAATGAATCTGAATCTGTTTATGGTGGTTTATGTTCTTCCATCTTTGAAGAAATATAATGGGAACTGTGTTCAACCGATGATTGAAGAAATCTTGAAGCAATGGAAAGAAGCGTTTCCGGAGAGCAATATTTCGGCAGCAGATATGGAAGAAATTCAGTCAGGTTTTAAACATAAGTGGTGTTATATTACAACAGCGGTATGCGAGACGTTTGGCAAACCGGATGACTGCTATGAACTGACGCTTCTGCGTAATTACCGTGATACATATCTGATGAGTCAGGAAGACGGAGAAGAAATTATCCGTGAATACTATGATGTTGCACCGACTATTGTGAAACACATCAATCATTCGGCTCAGAAAGAAGAGGTGTATCTGCATATCTGGAATACGTATCTGAATCCATGTATTAAAATGATTGAATCAGATCAGATGCAGGAATGTCGAGACTTGTATATCAAAATGGTTCATGATTTGGAAGAAGAGTATTTATATACCTACCCTGTTTCTTAAATAGCAATGTGATCCCTTTATCAGATATCTGATAAGGGGATTTTTCTGTCCGATGAAAAAACGTATTCTGTGAAACTTTTGAATAAAAAATGACATTACGAACATACTAAAAAGAAAAACGTATGAGGTATGTCATGGAAGAAAAGAAAAAAGAAGCAGTATCCGAAAAGAAAGAGGATACAATCAGGGAATTTGGCCAGGTATCTTTAGATCATCATATTCATTTAATTTCTATTATAGGCGAAATTGAGGGGCATGAATGTCTTCCGTCTACCAGCAAAACAACGAAATATGAACATTTGCTGCCACAGCTTGCGGCGATCGAGGACAGCAAAGAGGTACAGGGAGTACTGGTTCTCTTAAATACAGTGGGTGGAGATGTGGAAGCTGGTCTGGCTATCGCAGAAATGATTGCATCTCTTAGCAAACCGAGTGTGTCACTGGTACTTGGAGGAAGTCATTCTATTGGTGTACCGATTGCGGTGTCGACAGATTACTCTTTCATTGTTGAAAGCGGAACAATGGTGATACATCCGGTTCGTATGAACGGAACCGTGATTGGTGCGCCTCAGACATATGATTATTTTCGCCAGATGCAGAATCGTATTCTGGGATTTATTGCCAGTCACTGCGGTGCGCAAAGAATGCGTCTGGAACAGTTGATGCTGGATACAGGAATGCTGACAAAAGATCTGGGAACAATCCTTGTTGGGGAACAGGCAGTGAGGGAACACATTATAGATGAAGTTGGCGGCATTTCAAAAGCGATACAGAAAATACACCAGATGATATAATATTTGTAACCAGAAAGAATTTATGATATAATTTATAATCATGTATGCATGGATAAGGAGATTTATATGACGATTATACAGTCGGTTTTTTTGGGAATCATCCAGGGCATTACAGAATTTTTACCAGTCAGCAGTTCCGGTCATCTGACCATTCTTCAGAATTTGTGTGGTATTCAGACAGACGGAGGACTGCTTTTTGATGTCATGCTGCATATAGGAACGGTTGTTGCAATCTGCATTGTATTCCGCAGGGATATCCTGCGGATGATTGGAGAGACTGTTCGTATGATAAACGATCTGGGTAAAAATATTTCTGTTTTTTTCCATAATAAAAAAGACCAGGATGCTCGAAGATATAAAAAGATTTTACATAATAACTACCGTCGCTTTGTTGTGATGGTGATTTGTGCAACGATTCCGACAGGAATTATCGGATTTGCGGCTCAGGATTTGATCGTACTTGCATCAAAAAGTTTGCTTGCGCCGGGCATTGGACTGATTATGACGGCAATACTTTTGATTATTTCCGATGCAGTGGAAACAGGAAATAAGATTCCGAAAGATATCAGTTTTACCAGTTCGTTTCTGATTGGAATAGCGCAGGGGCTTAGTACGCTCCCGGGACTTTCAAGATCTGGTACAACGATTGCGGCCTGCCTGATCAGTGGGTATGATAAGCGTTTTGCAGTAAAATATTCTTTTATTATGGCAATACCGGCCATATTAGGTGCCGCATGCTTGGAAATCAGTCAGATTGGCGGCAGTAAGGTCAGCATTTCACAATTTTTTATTTATCTGGTGGGTGCGGTTGTTTCTGGCATAGTTGGCTATTTCTGCATGAAAAAAATGCTGACGATTGTAAGAAAGAAAAAATTCAGAGGATTTGCAATATACTGTCTGATACTCGGATGTATTTCCCTGATTGGATATATTGCAGCGCGATAATAGTTTTAAGGGAGACAACATGGCAACAAGGAAAAAAAATGTAACTGATCACAAGAAAGAAACCAAAACACAGGTCACATCGAAAAAGAAGCAGACAGGCAGAGATACTTCAAAAAGTTCCGCTGCCAAACCGAAAAGTTCCTCTAAGAGTACTTCAACAAAATCGACTTCAAAAAAATCTGCACCGCAGTCAGACAAACGCTCTGCTCGTACAGAAATTGACATGCCTGATATAAGCAGAAAAAAAAGAACTTCTGTAGTTGCTGAGATTTGGCTTTGGATGATGTTGGCATTTTGCCTGATTTTATTTCTTGGTGTAATGTTTCAGGCAGGCGGCATGGTTGGAAGAGGTACCGGAAGGTTCTTTTTTGGCATGTTTGGTGTGATGGCATATACAATGCCATTTGTTTTGTTTTTCAGCACGGCATTTCTTATAGCAAATCATGGAAGAGGAAAAGCATGGATTAAAGTAGTGGCAGTATGGATATTGGTGATATCTTTAAGCTGTTTTTTTGCGTTGGTATCGAATCCGATTTCTTCATCCATAACGCTGTCAGAATATTATGAAATATGTATGAATGGGAAAAATGGAGGTGGTATAGCAGGAGGTATTATTTATCTGTTGTTCCATCCGATTTTAGGTGAAATCGGCACCTGGATCTGTAATATTATTCTTTTCATAATCGGCATGGTGATGCTGACAGGATATTCTGTTTTTGACAGTATCAGAGAAGAAAGTGGGAATGCGATCGGTCATGCGCATACGCAAAGTCAGATAAAAAGAGAATTAAGTCATCAACGTAAACGACAGGCACAGCTTCGCAGACAGGTTGAAATGAAGAAGGAAATAGAAGAAATCCGAAATGAAAATCAGACACTATCTGAACAGATTACAAAGCCACGTCGTCAACGTATTGTAACCGGAGTCAGCACCAATACAACTTTTGATATGAATCTTCCGGTTTCAGAAGACATTCATGAAGTTGTACCGAAGGCATCGCAGAAGGCGAAAGTATCAGAGTTATCTGAGCCGGTTAAGCTTGATCCGGCAAAAGCAAAGAAAGTGGAAGAAACCCTTCCGGAACTGCCTGAATCTGTTCCGGCAGAATCTTTGCAGTTTACCATTCAAAGAGACGGACATTCTCAGATCATTTCAGCGACTCCAACACTTGGAATGCCGGAATTTCTGGAAGAAGCTGCGCAAAAAAAGGCGGCAAACACAGAAAAAGAAGCAAAAGAAGCGAAAGAAGTAAAAGAAGTAAAAGAAGTAACAGAAGCAGCAGAAGTGAAAGAAGATGAGATTCCGAAAGAGGAAAAAATAGTTTCAGAAAATTCAGAAGAAATTACAGCGAAGACAAAAATAAAAAATCCGCATTCCTCGAAAGAAGAGCAGGAAAAAGCGCTTGACAGTGTGGCTGAAGAAATCAGACAAAATGAAGAAGTAGAAAAAGCGGCATATGTTTTCCCACCGTTGGATCTTCTGAAAAAACCATCTGGAAGTTCGGGAGGCAATTCTGATGATGAAGTGACAGAAACAGCAAGAAAGCTTCAGGAAACACTGCATAGCTTCGGTGTGAATGTTACAGTAACCAATGTGAGCTGTGGACCTGCGGTAACCAGGTATGAACTGCTGCCGGAGCAAGGTGTAAAGGTGAGTAAGATTGTCAGTCTGGCAGATGATATAAAATTGAATCTGGCAGCAGAAGATATTCGTATTGAAGCTCCAATTCCAGGAAAGGCTGCAGTTGGTATTGAAGTGCCGAATAAGGAAAACAGTGCAGTGTATTTAAGAGAACTGCTGGAATCTGCTGAATTTCAAAATGCCAAATCCAACCTGTCCTTTGCGGTAGGAAAAGATATAGCCGGAAAAGTGGTTGTAACAGATATTGCAAAGATGCCGCATCTTTTGATAGCTGGTGCTACTGGATCCGGAAAATCTGTTTGTATCAATACATTGATTATGAGTATTATTTATAAAGCAGATCCGGAAGATGTAAAATTGATCATGATAGATCCGAAAGTAGTAGAATTAAGTGTGTATAATGGAATTCCACACCTTTTTATCCCGGTTGTCACGGATCCGAAGAAAGCTTCCGGTGCATTAAACTGGGGTGTGGCAGAAATGACAGATCGATATCAGAAGTTTGCAGATGCAGGAGTTCGTGATCTGAAAGGATATAATGAAAAAGTGGCACAGCTGGCAGATGTGGATGATCCGAATAAACCAAAGAAACTGCCGCAAATTGTGATTATCGTAGATGAGTTGGCAGATTTGATGATGGTTGCACCAGGGGAAGTAGAGGATGCAATCTGTCGTTTGGCACAGCTGGCAAGAGCAGCCGGTATTCATTTGATTATTGCGACGCAGAGACCATCCGTTAATGTTATTACCGGTCTTATTAAGGCAAATATGCCTTCTCGAATCGCCTTTTCAGTTACCAGTGGTGTAGATTCCAGAACCATACTGGATATGACAGGTGCAGAAAAGCTTCTGGGAAAAGGAGATATGCTCTTTTATCCTCAGGGATATTCCAAGCCTGTTCGTGTACAGGGATCATTTGTTTCGGATGCAGAAGTCAGCAAAGTGACAGAATTCCTGACACAGAAAAATGATATGAGTGTTTATCATAAGCAGATGGAAACTCGTATGAATACCATTGAACAGAGTGCATCGGTCTCGGGAGGAGCGGTATCTGGCAGTAATGAACTGGACAGCAATTTTGTGCAGGCAGGAAAATTTATAATTGAAAAAGATAAGGCTTCGATTGGTATGCTTCAGAGGGTATTTAAAATCGGATTTAACCGTGCTGCCCGTATTATGGATCAGTTGTCAGAAGCGGGAGTGGTAGGACCGGAAGAAGGAACCAAGCCTCGAAAAGTTCTGATGTCCATGGAGGAATTTGAACAATATATTGACGAAAATGTCTAAATGAAGTATTATGGTATAAGTTTTGGAATTTAGCCTGTTAAAGGCAGAAGATAAAGGAGGAAAAGTATATGTACAAAATTTTAGAAGCAGGTAAGCTTGCCGGCAACATCTATAAGATGGTTGTAGAAGCGCCTCGTGTTGCAAAACACTGCCTGCCGGGACAGTTTGTCATCGTAAAGATGGATGAAGTAGGCGAAAGAATTCCGCTTACAATTTGTGATTATGATCGTGAGGCGGGAACAATTACTATAGTATTCCAGCCAATTGGTGCATCCACAGAGAAATTCTCCAAACTTCAGACAGGTGATTATTTCAGAGATTTTGTAGGACCGCTTGGTCAGCCGTCTGATTTATGCACAGAACCATTAGAAGAAGTAAAGAAGAAAAAAATACTGTTTGTAGCAGGTGGTGTTGGTACTGCACCTGTATATCCACAGGTAAAATGGCTTCATGAACATGGTGTGGATGTAGACGTAATTGTCGGTGCGAAGACAAAAGATCTGGTAATTCTTGAAAAAGAACTGCAGGAAGTTTCTGGTAATCTTTACATCACAACAGATGATGGTTCTTACGGAAGAAGTGGTATGGTTACAAAAGTAATTGAAGATCTGGTAACAAAAGAAGGTAAGACATATGACCACTGTGTTTCCATCGGACCAATGATTATGATGAAATTCTGCTGTCTGACTACTCAGAAGTTAAATATCCCGACGATTGTCAGCATGAATCCAATTATGGTAGACGGAACCGGTATGTGTGGTGCCTGTCGAGTTATGGTAGGCGATGAAGTAAAATTTGCCTGCGTAGATGGTCCGGAGTTTGATGGTCATAAGATTGACTTTAATGCAGCAATGAAGAGACAGGCTATGTACAAGACAGAAGAAGGACGTGCTTTGTTAAAACTGCGTGAAGGTGAAACACATCATGGCGGATGTGGAAATTGTGGAGGTGAGGAATAATGGCAGATGTATTAAAGAAAGTTCCTGTCAGAGAACAGGATCCACAGGTCAGAGCAACTAATTTT
>CAKRON010000058.1 GCA_934373455.1 uncultured Marvinbryantia sp. | reverse complement strand
TTTTTTCTTTACCGCGGTTTCCGCTTATCATCATATCTGTTTTCAGGGAAAATTACAACTCATTATTTTTCTTTTTGATGGATTTTTTACGTGTTTTCTTCGCTTCATACAAATCCTGATCTGCGCTGATAGTTGCCAGATGCAAGTCTTCGTAGCATTCCATCTGAAAGGTTTTAATTCCTACAGAAATTTCCACGTAATATGGTTTCCCGGAAGTCTCATTAAACTGCTTACATGCTTCAACAATACGATTCTTCAGAATATTTTCGAATCCTTCCTTCTCCGAAAATACCAGACAGGAAAATTCGTCTCCGCCTATTCTGGCTATCATATCACTTCCCCGGATACAGCTTTTCAAAATATCTGCGCATGACCGGATAGCAAAATTTCCTTCTGCATGTCCCCAGGTATCATTGATCTCCTTCAGATGATCCAGATCACAATACAATAAGTGGGTATCCATGCCCTTATTTTCGCTGCACAGCTTCTTTACCCGCTCCGTGAATCCTCTTAGATTCAGCAGTCCTGTCAGTTGATCATAGGCAGACTTCTTATCCAGTTCCCGGTTCTTTTCACGAATTTCTTCCATATCACGAAACATCTGCTGTCTGTGCAGTGCTTCTCTTTTATTTAATTCATAATTATGCAGCGCCAGACCAATCTGGAGGCTGACTACGTAATAAAAGGATATCTCATCTGCCGGTGCTTCACAGACAAGCAGTCCATACTGTCTTTCTGCGGAAAATAAAAGATATACCATAAAACGATGATATTTTCCATCCTCTGTATACTGTGTAATACCGTTCTCTTTTGTTACCTTCGGTCGTTCTCCTACGGAATAGGCAACAGATTCTCCTTCTCTGCAATAGGCTGCCAGCTCCAGTTTTTCCGGACAAATCCATTCCGATATACCATCATAGTTTATCGGTTCTTCCAGTAAGAATAAGTAACTGCTGGATACGCCAAGCGTCTTCATGGTATCCATTATTCGAAAACAAAATCCTCTTGCATCATCAACCGTTTCATTTAATTCTCTTACCATCATTGGAATCAGCCATGATTTTCTCTGAAAATCTATAAACTGCTGCTGCTTTTCTGACAGTTCTTTACGGAGTCTGTATACTTCTTCCGGTACCTCTTCTTCTTTTTCTTCTTTATTTGTCGCAGCTTTTCTGCATCCACAGGAACCACGCACAATCAATTTTGTCGGATACAGACAAAATGGTACTTCTTCTCCCTCCAAAACTTTCTTCATATTTTGGATTGCCTGTTCCCCCATTGCTCTTCCGTCCTGTAAAACAGTTGTCAAAGGTGGATCCATTCGAAGTGCCAGTTCACTGTTATCGTATCCTGTAATTAAAATGTCCCTTCCGACTTTCAAACCTCTTTTTTCACATACTCTGTGACCTGAAAAAGCCATCTCATCATTGGAAAACACAATCGCATCTGCATCCGGATTCCGATCCAACAGCATCTCCACGTTCTGATCCACAAATTCTGAATAGTCTCCCGGTGATATCATTCCGGCTTCCACCGGAAGATCATGGGCTTTCATAGCTGCCAGATAACCATGCATACGCTCTCTTGCATCTGTATTTCCTTCCGGCCCTTTTACAAACAAAATCTTATGACATCCATGTTCTGTTATCAGATGCTCAACTGCGCTGTACAATCCCTGATAATTATCAGAAATAATAGAATAACAATTGGGTACATCCACTTTATCTGTCAAAAGTACAACCGGCATATCATTATATCGCTTTGCAAAAGTTTCTGAATCATCATTCATCAGGTAGAGACCGATTGTGCCATAATTAATAATCACTCCATCCAGTCCGGCGATCTTGCAATAATCATATATGGTATTAAACTGATAATCATATGTTGCATCCGCATGTTCCCCGAGCACCTGTTTCAGGAAAACTTTCGCCTGCATTCCGAGAAAAAAATAGATATTCATATCCTGTTTCTCAGATTCTTTCGCTATTCCCCGAATAATCTCTTTTGGAAAATATGTATGAACACCACCTATCAATACCCCCAGCGATTTACGAACCCCGTCGTTCATGACTTTCACCTCAATTTTATATTTTTGACATTTTTTACACATAAATCTTTATTATTCTATCACAAATATACAATTGTTTCAATTTTTACATAAAAAAACCTGGAAATTTTCCAGGTTTCGTTCAATCTTATCCTAATATGATAAAATTACATTTCATTTACATCCGGGTGCTCTCCTGTAATGTAAAATAATACCCATTCTGCAATATTGGTTGCATGATCTCCGATTCTCTCCAGATATTTGATAATCATCAGCAGATCTGCTTCCTGTTCTCCACCTTCACTGCTCTCATTAATCTGATGAATAATTTCTTTCTTGATTTTGGAAAAATACTGGTCTACCACATCATCCTGATGAATGACTTTTACCGCTTTCTGAGCATCTCTCGCAATATAAGCATCAATACTGTCTTTGAGCATACTGGTTGTTTCTTCTGCCATTTTCTGCACCTCACTCAAATCATGAGGATAACCATAGTGTGACAGCTGCAACGTGATATCTGAAATATCTGCTGCGTGATCCCCGATTCGCTCCATATCTGTTACCATCTTGATAGCAGATGAAATCTGACGCAGATCTGTCGCTACCGGCTGCTGGGATAATAACAGCTGCATGCAGAGATCTTCGATCTTTTTCTGTTGATGATCTACTTTTTCGTCATTCTGAATAATCTGTTTTGCTTTTTCCTGGTCTTTCTGTAACAGGGCTGTCATTGCGTCATTTATGGCTTCTTCAATCATCTCGCCCATGTCACGCATCATTTGTTCCAGTTCTTCTAACTGTTTATTATAATAATCTCTCATATCATCCAAACCTTCCTGTGATATAATCTTCTGTTCTCTTGTCAAACGTTTTAGAGAACAGTTTCTGAGTATTTCCATACTCTACCATCTCTCCCAGAAGGAAAAATGCAGTATTATCGGATATACGCACAGCCTGTTGCATATTGTGTGTAACAATTACAATTGTATATTTTTCCTTCAACTCCAGTGCAAGATCTTCAATCTTGGAAGTCGAGATTGGATCAAGTGCAGATGTCGGTTCATCCATCAGAAGGACTTCCGGCTGTACTGCAAGTGCTCTTGCAATACAAAGTCTCTGCTGCTGTCCTCCGGACATACCAAGTGCACTTTTTTTCAGACGGTCTTTTGTTTCTTCCCAGATTGCTGCATCACGCAATGATTTTTCCACAATATCATCCAGCTTCTCTTTTGAACGAATACCATGTGTTCTTGGTCCATATGCAATATTATCGTAAATACTCATTGGAAATGGATTAGCTTTCTGAAATACCATTCCCACACGTTTTCTTAAAAGGTTTACATCCATATCTCCATAAATATCCTCGCCATCCAGACGGATATCGCCTTCGATACGACAGCCTTCCACCAGATCATTCATACGGTTTAAAGATTTTAATAATGTGGACTTTCCGCATCCGGAAGGTCCGATGAATGCTGTGATTTTATTTGGTTCAATATCCAGATTTACATCCTTTAACGCATGGAAATCTGAATAGTAAAGATTCATGTTCTTGATTTCTATTTTATTCATTTATTCCTATCTCCCATCAGCTTTTCGCCAGTTTCTTTGCCACATATCCGGACAGACTGTTAATCACTACCACAAATATCAGAAGTACCACCGCTGTAGCATAAGACTCATCTACGTGAAGTCCTTCACTGGATAAGTTGTACATATGTACTGCCAGAGTTCTTCCTGAACCCATCAATCCTGAAAGTCCATGCGGAATTTGTGCCACGGTACCGGCTGTATAAATCAAAGCTGCGGTTTCTCCTACAATTCTTCCTACTGCCAGAATCACACCTGCCAGAATTCCAGGTATTGCAGTCGGCAGAACCACGCTGAATACCGTACGAAGTTTTCCTGCTCCCAGTCCAAAACTGCCTTCACGATAGGAATCTGGCACAGATTTTAAAGCTTCTTCTGTCGTTCTCATGATCAATGGCAAAATCATAATTGCCAGAGTAAACGCTCCTGCCAGTATGGAATTTCCCCATTTCAGCCAGGTTACGAAAAACAGGAAACCAAACAGACCATATACAATAGATGGAATTCCGGAAAGTGTTTCTGTTGTCAAACGAATGACTTTTACAAATTTATTTCCTCTTTTTGCATATTCTACCAGGTAAATGGCTGAAAAAATACCAAACGGTACTGCAATAACCAGAGATACCACCGTCATAATCAGGGTATTAATAATTGCCGGCATCATAGAAACATTATCGGAGGTATACTCCCATGCAAACAGGGACGGTTTCAGATGCGGTACGCCCTTAATCAGAATATATGCGATTAAAAACAATAAAATTGCAAAAGTAAGTGCGGCTGCCAGCATGACCAGAAGCATCAGCACCATTGAGCCGGGATGTCCTTTATATTTCTTTAAATTCATTTCTATGCATCCCCTTTCTGGTTATTCAGACAGGCAATGGTAAAGTTTATAATCAGAATAAAGATAAATAATACCACTGCGGTGGCAATCAGCGCTTCTCTGTGAAGTCCGGTTGCATAGCCCATTTCCAATACTATATTTGTCGTCAGTGTTCTTACTCCCTGAAGAATACTGTCCGGTACACGAGCCTGATTTCCAGCCACCATCATGACTGCCATGGTTTCTCCAATGGCACGACCGATTCCAAGAACTACACCTGCCATAATACCAGATTTGGCTGCCGGAATCATAACTGTAAAAATACTTCGTTCTTTGGTAGCTCCCAGTGCCAGTGCTCCTTCAAAATAGGCTCTCGGTACGGTTCTCAAGGATGATTCTGTTACTCCGATGATGGTTGGAAGAATCATCATACCCAGTAATATGGAGGATGTTAAAATACTGCTTCCATTTGTTTTTCCCTGAAACAAGGTTCGAATTATAGGAACCAGAACGACCAGACCGAAGAAACCATATACAATAGATGGGATACCGGCTAAAAGCTCTGTCGCCATTTTCAATGGCTTGTAGATTTTTTCCGGACAATATTCAGCCATAAACACTGACGTGAGTATACCAATCGGTACACCAATTACAATGGCTCCTGCTGTTACATAAATGCTGCCAAGGATCATTGGGAAAATTCCATAAATATCATTTCCCGGTTTCCATTTTGTTCCAAATAAGAACTGAAATACTCCTATTTCTCCTATAGCCGGCAGACCATTCGCAAACAGAAAAACACAAATTAAGATGACTGCCAGTATAGAAGCGCAGGCGGCTATGAAAAACACCGCCTGCATGATCTTTTCTCTATATCTTGATTTCATATGACTGCTCCTGTTTTATGATGATACCTTATTTTGCAAGGTCTCCCCATGTTGTAGTCTCACCTACATAGATGCTCTTTACCTGATCTACCGTAAGATCTTCTGTTGGATTGTCATTGTTTACGATAATAGCAATACCGTCATTTGCAATTGTAGTTGATGTAAGACCAGCTTCCAGTTCTTCATCTTTCAGTTCTCTGGATGCCATACCGATATCGCAGATGCCATCAATTGCAGATGTCATACCTGTAGTAGAATCACTCTGCTGGATTTCAATTTCTGCATTTGGATTTACTTCTGCATAAGCTTCTTTTAATTTTTCCATAACCGGTGTAACAGAGGAAGAACCTGCTACTACTACTTTTCCTTCCGGCTGTGTGGACTCTGCTTCTGCTGCGTCATCAATGGAAATGTATCCGTTTTCTTCAACAACTGCCTGTCCTTCCGGGCTTAAGATGTAATCAATGAAGTCCTGTGTTACTTCGCTTACTTCACCGTTTGTTGCAATATTAAATGGTCTGGATACTTTGTATTCACCTGATTTGATATTTTCTGCTGTTGCTTCTACTCCATCAATCTTTACTGCTTTTACGCTGTCATTTAAAGATCCAAGGGAAATATATCCAATTGCGTCTACGTCACCTGCTACGGTAGACATCATAACTGCTGTATTGTTTGTAATAGATGCTTCTTCTGTGGTATTGTCGACTTTATTGCCATCTGCATCTTTTTCTTCTACACCGAACAGTTCAATAAATGCTCCTCTTGTACCGGATCCGTCCTCTCTGGATACTACGGTAATTGGGTCACTGCTAATATCTGCTGCCATTGCCGGCACTGTCATTCCTGCTGTCATTACTGCTGCTAACGCCATCACTGCTAATTTTTTCATCTTATCTTCCTCTCTTCTGCAGGACTGCTTTTCTTCTTTTTCTTTTTTCTCTCATCGCCCTACGCCAGTTATATTAACAGTGAAATGTAAAATTCATTACCATTTGAATGTAAAATGTATGTAAGTTTCCTGTAAGAAGTGCCAATGAAATAAGTCGCAGAAAGAAAGGCCAGACTTATGTGCAAGCACAAGTCTGGCCTTTTTTTCAACGCTAAATGATTCCTCGAATCTCTTCTATGCTTTCGTATCCGTTCTCTTCCAGGTATTTTTCCATTCCGTCGATAATATCCATACTGATATCTGGTTTCATGAAGGTTGCTGTACCTACCTGTACAACGGTTGCCCCTGCCATAATAAATTCGATGGCATCCTGCCAGGTGGTGATTCCGCCAAGTCCCATTACCGGGATGTTCACAGCATGGCTGACCTGATGTACCATACGCAGGGCAATCGGTTTAATTGCCGGACCGGATAATCCTGCATAGACATTATTAAATACCGGTTTTTTCTTCTGCAGATCGATTGCCATTGCAAGAAATGTATTTGTCAGAGATACACCATCTGCGCCTTCTTCTTCACACATTTTGGCAAGAGATACAATATCTTCTGCATTCGGTGAAAGTTTTACGACCAGCTTATGACGGCATATTTTTCGGATTTCTCTGACGATTTCTCTTGCAACTTCTGTCTTTGTACCAAAGTTCATTCCGCCACTTTTTACGTTAGGACAGGAAATGTTCAATTCGAGAATGTCCAGATCTACCTGATTCAGTTTCTCCATTCCTTTCAGATAACCTTCTATGGAATGTCCACCCAGATTTACAATATTTACCAGATCTTTCTGATTCATCCAATCCAGATCTTTTTCGATAAATGCATCTACACCTGGATTTTCCAGACCGACGCTGTTCATAATTCCACTTGGTGTCTCCCAGATACGGATTCCGTCATTTCCGCCGTGCGGATGCTCCAGAAGTCCTTTAGAACACAATCCTCCCAGACGTTGTATATCAAAATATTCATTCAGTTCTCTTCCAAATCCACAGGTTCCGGAAGCAAGTACCACCGGGTTCTTAAATTCAACTCCGGCAAATGTAGTTTTTAATCTGTTACTCATTACCAAACACCTCGCTTCCTAAGAATACCGGGCCATCTTTGCAGACCTTTTTATTTCCATCTGAAGTTTTACAGGTACATACCAGACATGCTCCGATTCCGCATGCCATACGATTTTCCATGGACACATACAGTGGCGCTTCTGCTCCCATTTTCTGACATTTATCATATAATACTTTCATCATGATACCAGGTCCACAGGTACAGATTGCATCATATTCACATGGATTGATGTCGTCTGTAACAAAACCGCCTACATTGACAATCACATGGTCTGCAACTGCTTTGTACTCTTCTGTCAGAATCGGTTCACCGGAAAATCCCAGATAAATGTCTACCTGAACATCCGGATCTGCCTGCTTATAAGTTTTTGCAGCCAGAAACAGAGGTGCAATACCTACACCGCCTCCTACAAGTGCAATCTTTTTCTTTCCGGCAAGTTCCGGAAATCCATTGCCATGAGCACCGTCAAGTGTGATCTCTGCTCCTTCTTCTAACTCTGACAGCATCTTTGTTCCTTTACCAATTACTTTGTACAAAAAGCTGACGCTTTTTTCATCTGCATCAAATACGCTGATCGGTCTTGACAATACCGGATAGGTATCCCATGCACGCAGCATATAGAATTGTCCCATACGCGCATTGTTGTCCTGTTCTACTTTCATCAGGTAAAAATCCTGATCTACTTTCTGATTACTGAGTATTTTTCCCATTCTCTGTATTCTCCCTTATTTATGCCTTTTCTCTTTCATACACCACTTTTCCGCCGCAAATTGTATATTGTACCTGACCGGTAAGCTCCCAGCCGATAAACGGTGAATTATTGGCTTTCGATAAAAACTGATCTTGTACTGTCCATTTTTTGTCCGGATCAAACAGTACCAGGTCTGCCGGTCCGCCTTCCGTCAGACGACCTGCATCTAAATGATATAACATGGCCGGATTAATTGTCATCTTCTCCAGCAGCTCCATCAGCTCCAGTTCTCCGGTCTTAACCAGACTGGTAATCCCCAGTGCCAGTGAAGTCTCCAGACCGATCATACCGCTTGGTGCATCTTTGATATCTTTTGCTTTTTCTTCCCTGCTGTGTGGTGCATGATCTGTGGCAATGATATTTAGCGTTCCATCTTTCATTCCTTCGATGATTGCCCTCCGGTCTTCTTCTGTACGAAGAGGTGGATTCACTCTTGCCAGTGCACCTTTTTCCAAAACAAGATCTTCTGTTGCGGAAAAATGCTGTGGTGTTACCTCACCATATATCTTTCCGCCTCTTTTCCAGCACTGACGTACCGCTTCTACTGTCTCTGCACTGCTGATATGCTGAATGACCGTTTTGGCTCTTGTCTGTAATGCCAGTTCGCAGTCTCTTTGTACCATCTCATACTCAGATCTTGCCGGTGCGCCTCCGTAGTTTAGCTTTTCCGATACTTTTCCCTGATTCACCCCAGGTCTTTCAATCAAATCCGGATCTTCTTCGTGAAGACTGATTGGCACATCCAGCTCTGCAGCCATCTCCATCGCTGATTTTACGATCCCGGCATCTTTGATCGGAATCCCGTCATCTGTGAATCCAATGGCACCTGCCTGCAGCAATTCTTTAAAATCTGTCAGATTTTTCCCATCAAATTCTTTCGTTACTGCCGCAGCCGTGTACACATGAATACCTGTTTTTTTACCTTTTTTCACAATATAGGAAATCGTATCCGGGTTATCTGCAATCGGCTTTGTATTAGCCATACAAACCACAGAAGTAAATCCTCCTGCCGCTGCTGCGTGAGCTCCACTGTATATGTCTTCTTTATAGGTAAGTCCCGGATCTCTGAAATGTACATGAGTGTCCACAAGTCCAGGTGCTGCCACAAGCCCTTTTCCATCCAGAACAGTATCCTCTGCTTTTGCTTCTACCGTACCGATTGCAGTGACCTTTCCACCGTCAATTCCAATATCCCCAACCATATCTGTGGCAGAGGCCGGATCCAGAATTCTTACATTTTTTATAACAAACATCTGTCTCCTCCTTCTAATTCAGATGAAATTCCTGATTATTCTTTGACTTGATATTCATATTGATCGTACAGTCTGCCATATGCTCATAATTCAGATCCAGAATATAACGTACTTCAATATCAATATTTTCTTCACTGGCATTTACATCAATATTCGTAGCAGAAATCCCCACCATAAGATTGCCAAAGGGGGTATTGTAACAGGTCATGTTCTTTTTATCTTTCTCAAAAACCATGTGTACATTCGTAAGTCCTTTTTTGGTTACTTCCATGCCTTTCTCATCCAGTTTGATCAGGTTGTGAATTTTACCATCCATGCCTTCCACTACTTCTTCATAAGAAATATAATGCTTATTTCCTTTTTTCATATATTTGCCATGAGTGACGATCTCTACTTCATCCTGATCTGCTTCCATCATCTGCATGCCTTTTACACTTACCAGAACTTCTTCTGTCATATTTTTTCCTCTCTAGTACTCTTCAATATTAATCTTCTTCGCCCTGTCAATATCAATCGGTAAAATTGCATTGGCAAAGTCTCTGAAACTTTCTGCCGCATCACTGACAAAAAACTCGTATGGATTCTCACCTTCCGGTGCACTGTCACTGGCAATTCCCTGTTTTTTTAACATTTCCTGCAGCTGCAGCGCTGTCTCGTAAGCTGGATTTACCAGTGTTACTTTTTCTCCCATCAATTCTCCGATCAGCGAGCGCAGCAGTGGATAATGGGTACATCCTAATATTAAGGTATCAATATCTTTGTCTTTTAATTCTTCCAGGTAACGGCTGGCCACTTCTCTTGTCACCGGATCCTTTCTCCATCCTTCTTCCACAAGCGGTACAAATAATGGACATGCTTTTCCTATTACTTCTGCCTGTGGTTTTATCTGATGAATAAAATCTGTATATAACCCGCTGGATATGGTTCCTTTCGTGGCAATTACACCTATCCGGTTGTTCTTTGTCGTTTTGCAGGCAACCTTTGCTCCCGGCTTTACCACACCGATAATCGGAATGTCCACCTCTTTTTGCATTTCTTCTAACGCAAATGCACTGGCTGTATTACAGGCAATGACCAGCGCCTTCACATCCTGTGTCTGAAGGAAATGCACAATCTGCCTGGAAAACTTTATAATTGTTTCTTTTGATTTATTTCCATATGGAAGCCTTGCGGTATCACCGAAATAGATAATCCGCTCATTTGGAATATTCCGCATGATTTCCCGTACCACGGTCAGACCGCCGATACCGGAATCAAATACTCCGATTGGTTTGTCTTTTTCCATTTTAATATAATCACCTTTCTGTCATCTCACATCGGATGTAAGACTCACATCTGAGTATACTGCACCCCCTGAAAAAATTCAACCATGGTCAGAAGATCACCGGTTCTTTCTCAATGAACGCAAATGATATGTCCTTTTCTTCTTCCCAGCCTGCTTTACCACTTGTCGCTTCCGTCACTGCTTCTTTTAATTCCGTGACCTCTTCTTCCTGTACAAGGACCTGGAGTTTTACCATATCTGTATATTCCGAATCCACAATCTGTATCCCACGCTGTCCCAACAAATACTGAAGCTTTCCCACTCCATTATAATCTGTCTGAATCGTGATCCTGCTTCCTTTTATCTTCTCAATTACCGTGCTTTGTTTCAAGCCTTCCTGAACACTTCTGGAATAAGCCCTCACCAGACCACCGGTTCCCAATAACGTCCCGCCAAAATATCTGGTTACAACCACCGCCACATTATGTATCTCTTCTCCCAGAAGCACATCCAGCATCGGTCTTCCTGCCGTTCCCTGTGGTTCACCATCATCACTGCAGCGTTGTATCTCCTGTCGCTCTCCTATTACAAACGCAAAACAATTGTGTGTAGCATTCCAGTATTTCTTCTTCAGTTCTGCGATGAACTCCAACGCTTCCTCTTCTGTGTCTACTGGTTTTACTGTTGCAATAAAACGAGATTTTTTTTCAATAAGTTCGCCTTCTCCGCCCTCGTATACGATTTTTGTTCCCATGCATTCTCCTAAATCTGTATTCTGTATTCCATTCTCAGGCTATTTTAACATATTTTCTTCTCTGCGAACAGTCCGCTTTCAAGAATGGCTGTATATTCTTGCTCTTTTTTTTGTTCGAATATTTTGGTATACTGTGGATAACATATCAACAGTAAGAATGTCTCGGGCATTCTTAAATCTAAGACATGAAAGCAGGTTATTTACTGTATGAAATACGGAAGACAGGATATACAAAAGAAAAAACGGAATATGACAGCAGAAAAAATTGAACAGAAGGCCGGAATGACACTTGTGCGGCTTATGATTCTGTTTTCTGTCACACTTTTAGTTGTATTAGTCTGTGGCGGTTACGGCATTGTTCAGGGTCTGATCAAAAGTGCACCTGATATTTCAGATTTGAGTACCGCACCAGCCGAAGCAGCTACTTATATTTATGATTCTGATGGGAATCAGCTTCAGAAGCTGACTGCCCCTACCTCTAATCGAACTCCGGTGTCTATCAGCAAAATACCGGAAGATCTGCAGCATGCCGTTGTTGCCGTTGAGGATGAACGTTTTTATGAACACAATGGGATCGATATCCGAGGTATTCTACGTGCTTTTGTAGTCGGCGTCACCGGAGGCAGTTTTTCTGAAGGTGCCAGTACCATTACACAGCAGCTGCTGAAAAACAGTGTCTTCACCGACTGGGTCAGTGAATCTACTCTGGTGGAAAGTTTTAAGCGAAAATTCCAGGAACAATATCTGGCTCTTGAACTGGAAAAAAATATGGAAAAAACTTATTCGAAAGAAGAGACCAAGCAGAAAATTCTGGAAGATTATCTGAATACCATTAACCTGGGTGCCGGTACTTATGGTGTACAGGCCGCTGCAAAACGCTATTTTAATAAAGATGTATCTGAACTGACTTTATCTGAGAGTACTGTGATTGCCGGTATTACTCAGAATCCTACCGGATACAATCCCATTACCAATCCTGAGGCGAACTCCCAAAGACGGGAAAAAGTTTTGCATGATATGTTAAAACAGGGATATATTTCAGATTCTGATTATCAGACTGCATTGGATGATGACGTATATTCCAGAATTCAGGAAACGGCTGCTGAAACAGATGATACTGGCATTTATTCTTATTATACAGATGCCATGATTGAGCAAATCCTCGACGATCTGATAAACGAAAAGGGCTACTCCAGCACCCATGCTTCCCATGCTCTGTATTCCGGAGGACTCCGTATTTACAGTGTACAGGATGCATCCATTCAGAAGATCTGTGATGAAGAATTCGCAAATGCAGACAACTACCCTTCTGAGACTCTCATTGGGCTGGATTACGCCTTAAGTATCCAGAAAGCATCCGGTGAAACTATTCACTATGGAAGCAGCGATGTCCAGTCATACTTTGAAAATCAGGATTCTTCTTTCAATATGATGTTTTATGATGAAGATACTGCCCGTTCTTATGCAGAACAGTTTAAATCTGCCATGACTGAAGATAACGACACTATACTGGGCGAACGAATATCACTGGTTCCTCAGCCTCAGGCATCCGTTGTTGTGATCGAGCAGTCTACCGGCTATGTAAAAGCCATCGTAGGCGGTCGTGGTTCCAAGGAAGCCAGTCTGACATTAAACCGTGCTACCGCCACCAGACGCCAGCCTGGTTCCACCTTCAAGCCTCTGGCTGTCTATGCACCGGCTCTTGAATCTGGTGGAAAAACTCTTGCTTCTGTGTATGACAATGCACCTTATCAATATGAATCCGGTGCAGAATTAAAAAACTGGGACAGTGATTATGGTTACAGCGGACTGGAAACTATCCACACTGCATTAATGAAATCGGTTAATGTCGTAGCCGTCAAAGTGTTGACCGAAATCACCCCACAGGTTGGGCTCGATTACCTTGAAAAATTAGGCATTACGACCCTTTATGATAACGATACCGATTCCAATGGCAATATCCTGACCGATGCATACCAGCCACTGGCTCTTGGCGGTGTCACAGATGGTGTAGTAAATCTGGAACTGACTGCAGCTTACGCAGCGCTTGCAAATGGCGGAAATTATATCAAACCGAAGTTTTATTCCCGTATTGAGGACAGTAATGGCAATGTAATACTGGATAATAGCAGTGAACAGACCTCTGTGTTTTCTGCCACAACTTCTTATCTTATGACAACAGCCATGAAAGATGTGATAAGCAATCCTCTGGGAACCGCTTACAATATTATCAATCTGGGAGATATGCCTGTTGCAGGTAAAACAGGAACTACCGATTCGGCAAAGGACATCTGGTTTGAAGGTTATACCCCATACTATACCTGTGGTGTCTGGGGAGGCTATGACAATAACGAAGCTCTTCCGGATAGTGATGTTTCCTACAGCCGTTATGCGAAGATTCTATGGAACGCTATTATGACTCGTATTCATGCGGATCTCCCTGTTACAGATTTTGCTCAGCCTGAAGGCATCACAACTGCTCAGATCTGTAAAAAATCCGGAAAGCTGGCTGTAGCCGGATTATGTGATGCGGATCCAAGAGGTTCACAGGTCATGACCGAATATTTTAAAGAAGGAACCGTACCGACCGAAAGCTGTAATACACATGTTTCTGTAAAAATCTGCAACCAGACCGGTCTGCTTGCTTCCCCAACCTGTCCTTCCGTTACTGCCAAAATCTGTATCAAACGCCCGGATGGCAGCACTGGAACCACAGATGATTCCAACTACGCAGCTCCAACGCAAACCTGTCCAGGACATGGTTCTTCTATAAAAATTGAAGGAAGTACAGAAAAGACAAGTGAATCTGAGACTCAGGCACCTCAGGATGACGGGCTTATCCATGTTGGTGATTCCGTAAATGACGGTAATTCTTTTGAAAATCTTCCGTCTGATGAGGAAGAGGACGGAATTATCCGAATTTACTAAATAATCTCTATTCTGGATAATAAAAAGAGAGTATCTCTCTAACTGACCAATCAGTTATGAAGTGATACTCTCTACTCATTTAAGACCTATTTTTTATCTTACAGCAGCATCTTTGCTGCTCCGTAAATTCCTGCATCGTTTCCAAGCTCTGCCAGTGCAAATCTGGACTCTTTACATGTCATAAACGCATTCTGCATATAATATTTTTTGATATAATCAATGACAACCTGCCCTGCTTTTGACACACCACCACCAATTACAAAAACATCAGGATCCACTACGCATGCCACGTTGGCAAGAGCTGTTCCCAAATATTTTCCAAATTCCTCAGCCACTTCCATTGCAAGTGCATCCTTTGCCTTCACAGCATCAAACACTGACTTGGCACTTATTTTTTCACCTCTGAGGACGGAAGGCATGTCATCTTTTTTCAGTCTGCGGCTGGCGAGATAAGTAATTCCTGTCGCACTGGCAACCTGTTCCAGACATCCTCTGTTTCCGCAATTACAGTTCTTATCCACATCATCGGTTACATGAATGTGACCAATTTCCCCACCTGCTCCATGTACGCCTGTAACGATCTTATCATTGTATATGATTCCACCACCTACACCGGTTCCCAGTGTTACCATCACACTGCTGTGGCTTCCTGCGGCTCCGCCTTTCCACATCTCTCCCAAAGCAGCCACATTTGCATCATTCCCGGCCTTTATTTCCAGTCCGGTCATCTTCTTCATTTCACCTGCCAGATCCACATATCCCCAGTGCAGATTTACTGCTCCCGGCACAGCGCCCTGCTCATTCACAGGTCCCGGTACTCCGATTCCCACACCTGCTATTTCATCTTTATCCAGATTTTTTTCCTGAATCTTCTTCAGAATCGTCTCTGCTACATCCGGAATAATTGCTTCACCATTGTTCTCTGTCCTGGTAGGAATCTCCCACTTTTCCAGAAGCTCTCCTTTCACAGTGAACCATCCGCATTTCACACTTGTTCCCCCAATATCAATTCCAAACACATACTTTTTCATTGGTATGCCCTCCCATTATATTAGTTTTCTCTTCTTTTTGACAGGTTCTGCTGGACTCTGTTATACAGTTCCTGTGCTGCATTATATCCCATCTTCTTCTGTCTGTGATTTACTGCTGCCGTCTCTACAATAATCGCAAGATTACGTCCAGGACGTATCGGAATCGAATGACATACTACACGATTTCCTAAGAACTCTGTGTATTCTTCTTCCAGTCCAAGTCGATCGTATTCTTTATCCCGATCCCACTCTTCCAGTTTGATTACCATATCAATTGTCTGGTTATTCTTTACACTCTCTACTCCATATAATGTCTTAACATCAATGATGCCGATACCGCGAAGTTCGATAAAGTGTCTGGTGATGTCCGGTGCCGTTCCAACCAGTGATACATCACTGATCTTTCGGATCTCTACAACGTCATCTGATACCAGACGATGTCCTCTTTTGATCAGTTCCAGTGCAGCTTCACTTTTACCGATTCCACTTTCTCCCATGATCAGGACACCTTCTCCAAATACATCGACCAATACTCCGTGAATGGAAATACATGGTGCCAGTTCCTCGTTCATCCAGCGAATGACTTCTGCCATAAAATTAGATGTGGCTTTTTGTGTTTTAAAAACCGGTACTCCGTATATATTACATAAATTCAGTAATTCTGTATCCGGTTCTGTCTTTGATGTAAAAATAATACATGGAACCTTGAATGATACAAATTTTTCATAAATCGGGAGCTTCTTTTCCATAGGGATGCCCTGCAGATAGGTATATTCCACATATCCTACAATCTGCACACGTTCATAAGCAAAATGATCAAAATACCCTGTAAGCTGAAGCGCCGGACGATTGATATCCGGAACGTGTATCTTTATCTGTGAGATATCTATCTCAGGTGTTACATTTTTCAGATTCATCTGCTCTGCCATTTTTGTCAAGGGAATACAACTTGCCATTTGATTTCTCCTTACTTTACCTCTAGGTTTCTTAGGATTTAGCTGTGATTCACCTGCCACAGCCAATGATAAAAATAGTATAACACATCCCGATTTTAACATCAATGAAAGAAATCATAGACTTTCTGGGCAGAGGCTTTATTCATAGATTCTGTTTGTTCCAGTTCTTCCAGGGATGCATCCCGCACAGCTTCCAGTGACTTAAAACGCCGCATCA
>CAKRON010000057.1 GCA_934373455.1 uncultured Marvinbryantia sp. | reverse complement strand
CTTTCCCAATCTCCTTTTTAGTTTTGCTCAAGACTCATTCATCATTTCATAAATGAAAAAAGGACCCTGAGGTCCTTTTTTAATACCCAAAATGCCGGTTCCTACTTTTTGACTCCTAGCGAAGCTAGGTGGGTAACCGCAACCTCTCTTCTGCCTTCCCCTGACATATGGGGGCCTGACATCCAATTGGCAATTATAGGAATCCCGTTTAAAGTAATGTAGGTTCAAAATAGTAGAAGTTGTCGAACATCCCAGGCAAATGATCAACTTCTTTTGTGATTCATTTCTAATTAATTATCGCATTACTACAATAAAAAGTCAAGGGAAGAAACATTTCACTTTATAAGCTTCTTAATACCTTTTATCATTGTCTTGCGAACTCCTGATGGAACTTTATCCAGATATTTCCGCACTGTTTCATCCAGCTTCACATATTTTTCCAGTGAATCTGATGAACCATAACGCTTCATCAGATATTCAAAATAATCATCCAGCCGCTTTCTCTGTTCTGTCAGATCCTGCAGGTTTAATGCCATAACACCAGATGGAAAATCCATTGATTCTATCATGTCATCGAACCTCGTTCTGTGATTTACCCGGTCTTCTTTATAAACATGCTCTAATCCATTTGCTTCAAGAAAATCCAGATAATGTTCAAATCTCTGCTTATGGCCTCTTTGTACACTGGTAAAATCAGCTTTTTCGTATACATCAAAAATATTCGTATCTTTCTTAATATCTTTCGCCGCCATATGCTGAATATTATGATATCTTGCCAGTTCGAGAATTCTGGAATCCGGTGCAAAAATATATGCCGGTGTTCCTGCCAGAACCGCTGCAATATTGCCGTGAATTCTTGATCCAAACGAGAATTCTCTCTTAGATAAATAATCCAGCCAGGATGGTACATTAGTAAAGGCTATTTCGTGTCCGCTGCTGCAGATTGGATTATCCATCTGCCACGGATACGTTTTATGAATACTTGGAAACTTTTGGCGGTCTATGGATTTTCCTGCATACAAAAGCCGCAAATCATCGATTCCCTGAGGAATAAACACCGCGTCTTCAAATTTCTGACTGCTGTCATAAATAAATTGATGAAGTGCACCCGGTATACCGATCTTACGATTCACGCTTACCTTCGACTGAGGTGTCAATTCCTTAATCTCTTTCAACGGTACCTGATCTCCATACAGATACATGGAAGGACAGCCAATCACAGTAAAATCCTTTTCTTCTGTAAATCCAAGATGCTTCATGTATTCGGCAGTAATCTCACCTCTTACACCAATAATCGCAGATTTCTCCAATACTGCTTTTATAAATCTTCTGGCACTGTCATCAAATTCAAAATCTTTGTCCAATGCTTCGTCTACTTTGGCCTGCAGTCCGATTCCAACTACTACACATGGAATCTTAAGTCTCTTTATCAACGATGTCATAATATCAAGTTCTGACTGAAAGCTTACCCGAAACGCATTCGCAAGTGGAATCACAAAACAATCGTATTCTGCATTTATCTTTTCTACCTCTTCATTTGAAAAGTTGTTGACTGTTCTGGTGATTCCAAAGCTTGTATCATCCAACAATAATGTACGCGCAACACTGTGTGCAAATATCATGTTCCCTGTATTTTGATTCATGATATTTTGTTTAATCGCATCTCCTGTACTGTACACCTGTAATGGATGCATTGATGATCTTAGTAGTATATTTTTCATTTCTTTCCTTTTTTCTGAGTCACAGGCCAATACTTTTCACCTGTTTTTTTTACTACAAAAGTAAACCAGAGTGTGAATGCCAGAAAGACTGCAATCACCAGCAGATACCAGTTTCCAAGTAGACCTGTCTGAGTTTCAAGTACTCCAAAGCCGCCGCAGATCAGTACTGCAAGACCATATAATAAAACTTTATTTGACACTTCTTGAATATATGCCGCTTTATCTGTGCATTTTTTCACATTGGTTCCCTTCGGAAGCAAAACACCTTCTTTTATTTCTCCTTTAAACTTCAATAAATAGTAACAATATAAAATATATGCACCTGATCCCAGAATGATCAGATCCATCAATGAAAACATGGAATTCATTGTTGTCTCCTCCCTACTCTACTCCCAGGATTTTCTTTACCGTATTCTTCATGTCTGAAGTCTCTACTACAGTATCATGCAATATTGGTGCTGTACGTATTTCTTCAATTGCTGCCGGAACTTTTACTCCGGAAATTCTGGATAACTCATCTACCAGTTCAAAATCCGACATATTTTGACTGTCCTTATGAAGCGCATCCATTACACTTCTTGTAAATTTGTATGGACTTGCGGTAGATGCAATGACGGTCTTTGCAGGATCTTTACTTTCTTTCTGATACTTATGATATACACAGGAAGCTACTGCTGTATGTGTATCCATCACATATCCGCATCTTTCATACATTCCGGCAATTTCTCCGGCCACTTCTTCTTCTGTTGCATAGCCACCTGCAAAATCTTTTAATCTTTCTTTCATTTCAGGTGTAATTTCGTACTTACCTTCTTCTGTAAGAGATTTCATCAGCTGGCTGTTCTTCGCTGCATCTTCACCGGCAATTTTATAAATCAGACGTTCCAGATTGCTGGAAATCAAAATATCCATGGATGGAGACGTGGTAAGTATAAATTCTCTGTTGCGGTTATATTCACCAGTCTGGAAGAAATCATATAATACTTTGTTGTCATTGGATGCACAGATCAGTTTTGCAATTGGAACTCCCATGCATTTTGCATAGTACGCAGCAAGAATATTACCAAAGTTACCGGTTGGAACGACTACATTCATCGGTTCATTTTCTGAAAGTTCTCCTGCTGCTCTCAGCTTTGCATAAGCATATACATAATAAACCACCTGCGGTACCAGACGACCGATATTGATAGAATTCGCAGATGAAAACTGAAAACCGGCTCTGTGCATTTCTTCTGCCAGCTCCCTGTCACCGAACATCTTCTTCACACCTGTCTGAGCATCATCAAAATTTCCCTTTATACCGACTACATAGGTGTTCTTTCCTTTCTGTGTTACCATCTGCTTTTCCTGAATCGGGCTAACCCCGTTCTTTGGATAAAAAACAATAATTCTGGTACCAGGTACATCCGCAAATCCTGCCAGTGCGGCCTTTCCTGTATCTCCTGATGTAGCTGTAAGTATCACGATTTCGTTTTCAACATGATTCTTCTTTGCAGATGTAGTCAGAAGATGTGGCAATATAGAAAGGGCCATATCTTTGAATGCGATTGTTGCGCCGTGAAAAAGTTCCAGATAAAATACTCCGTCCTCTTTCTTTAATGGTGCAATTTCTTTTGTATCGAATTTTTCATCATAAGCCTTTGCTATGCAGTTCTTCAACTCTTCTTCTGTAAAATCAGTGAGAAACAGTTTCATTACTTCATAAGCCGTTTCCTGATAACTCATACCTGCAAGCTGCTCCATCGTTACGTCCAGTTTCGGAATCTGTTCCGGTACAAATAACCCTCCGTCATCTGCCAGCCCCTTTAAAATTGCCTCAGATGCCTTTACTGTACTTTCAGAACTTCTCGTGCTTTTATATAATATTTCCATCTCTCCACCGTTCCTTTTTTGAATTTCTACGCCTGTGTTTAGACATTTTTACCAAGTATAGCACACCTTTTCTGGTCACGCAACCCTGCTTTCTTTGTTCAAAAATCATAAAAAGCGGCAATATGCCGCCTTTTATGAAACCTGTTTTTCTTTTGATAATGTATAATATTCATGTCCGCCATGGGTCATCAGCGGTGTTAAATTTTCTTCAAACCATCCTATACTGGATGCATCTGATCCATTTCTTGCCATAAAATATAATGCCCCCTCTGAGCTGTCCTCTCCGGCAAGAACTCTGTCTACCGCTTCAATGGTCGACTGTGTAATCTCCACTGTATTAATTCTTCCATCTATTGTAGGCTGAAACTGTGCAGATCCATCAATCTGCTGCCATACCACACCTTCGATGGTATTTGGGAAACGTTCATCCCTTACTCTATTTAATATCACATTAGCAATCAGCATTTTTCCTTCTATATCTTCCCCGGTTGCCTCTGCTTCTACAATCTGAAGTAATGTATAGTACTCACTCGCCGGCATCTGATTACTCTCTACTACCTTCTTCGCATAACAAAATACGTTCTGCGCAGACTGAGTACTTTTCCCTATATTCGTCCGACGCCGTTCGGTGCGGCTTGCTCTTGCTGCCCCCACCAAAATCTTTTCATTTGCACTTGCCGTGTCTATCTCACTTGCCGCCTGGGAATATGCATTCATGGTCTTTGCACCATTGACGACTCCCATCAGTCCCACCTGAAGTTCTTCTGTCTCTACCGTCTCGGCCGCCTGAACTTCTACGACTCCTGCCTGCAATCCCGACATTTTCCCAACTCCTGCCGAGATCAGATTTCTGCTTATCCCGCTAACCCCCATAGCGCACAGAAATACAATTGCTGCCAGAAATACTGTACGGACAACAGCCACATGTTTCCGATATACACGCCTGGTCAAACGTATGATACGATACATTATCTCCAGAAGTAATGTTTCTACTTCCATATGCTGTTTTTTTCCTTTCTTACTGATAGATTTACTCCCATCTTGTTTTATTTTATTTCTTTTCTTTTAATTTGTCAATTAATATTTCACATTTTCGTAATATTTCAACACACTTTTTTCATATTTTTGCGACAAAAATAGCGTAATCCCTCGTTTTATAAGGAACTACGCCATCTTTTTTTGTAATATTTTGTTTGAAAATCAGTTTTATTCTACATCGTTCAGCATATTATTAATCGCTGTCACAAGAGCATTATAGGATGCACGGATGATATCATAATCTACAGCTGCTCCCCAGAAGCGTTTATCTTTATCATTCCGGATTCCTACGTATGCAATCGCTCTGGAGCTTGAACTCTGTTCCAAAGCATGCTCCTGATATGTCTCCAGATGGTAATTTAAGCGGAATTGCTTCTGCAATGCATTACTGATTGCATCCAGACGTCCATTACCGGAAGCTACCACCTGTTTTTCTTTACCTTCATGTTCCACAGTCACTTCTGCAATGATACCATTATGCTGCTTAAAATGTGCTTCTGTAATATTAAACGGAGTTGTAATATCTTCATATCTTGATTTGAATAATTCAAAGATTTCATCTGGATGCAGTTCTTTTTCCTTCTCATCTGACGCTGCTTTTGCTGCATATCCCATTGCTTCTCGCATCTTAACCGGCAGATTTAATCCATAATAGTGTTCCAGGATATAGCCTACGCCGCCTTTTCCGGACTGGCTGTTAATACGGATCACATCTGCTTCATAGTGTCTTCCAATATCTGCCGGATCAATTGGCAGATACGGCACTGTCCAGTATTCGCAGTTATGTGTTTCTCTATATTTCATACCCTTTGCAATTGCATCCTGGTGAGATCCTGAGAATGCTGCAAATACCAGTGCTCCGCTGTATGGACTTCTCATATCAATCTTCATGCCGGTATATTTCTCATACTGTTCACAAATGTCCAGCATATTTGTAAAATCCAGCTCCGGATCCACACCCTGCGCATACATATTCATAGCAAGTGTTACAATATCTACATTACCGGTACGTTCTCCGTTTCCAAACAAAGTACCCTCGATTCGGTCTGCACCGGCAAGAATTCCCATTTCTGCGTCACCGACTCCCGATCCTCTGTCATTATGTGGATGCAGAGAAAGAACTACATTTTCACGATACTTCATATTTTTACTCATGTATTCAATCTGACTCGCATATACATGCGGCATGGAATGCTGTACTGTACTTGGAAGATTGATAATCACTTTGTTATCCGGTGTAGGCTGCCATACATCCAATACAGCATTCACTACTTCCAGTGCATATTCCGGCTCTGTTCCTGTAAAGCTCTCCGGGCTATATTCAAAAGAAAAATTTCCTTCTGTCTCAGCTGCCAGTCTCTTTAATAAAGCTGCCCCATCAACTGCAATCTTCAAAATTTCTTCTTTTGATTTCTTAAAAACCTGTTCCCGCTGTGATAAAGATGTAGAATTATACACATGTACAACTGCTTTTTTTGCACCTTCCAGTGCTTCAAATGTTTTCTTAATAATATGTTCTCTTGCCTGAGTCAGTACCTGGATCGTCACATCATCCGGAATCAGGTCCTGTTCAATCAATGCACGAAGAAAATGATATTCTGTTTCCGATGCTGCCGGAAATCCCACTTCAATCTCTTTAAAACCTATTTTAACAAGTAATTTAAAGAAGTCTATTTTCTGCTGAAGGTTCATCGGGACAATCAGAGCCTGATTCCCATCTCTCAAATCTACGCTGCACCAGACAGGCGCTTTGTCAATATATTCTTTCTTTGTCCAATCCATACATTCAACCGGCGGCATAAAATACTGTCTGGTATACTTCTTAAAATTATTCATGTGTCATTTCCTCCATTTTCTTTTAAAATAAAAAAATCTCTCATCTCGTGACTTCTAACTGTCACTAGAGACGAAAGACTGCTGTTGTCCTACGCGGTACCACTCTAATTTATGAAATAAATTCATACACTCGTTCGATACGGATTCCTCGGAATCTTATATCTTACCCGGATAACGGTCAGGACTCCGTCTGCGTCTACTTGCCCGATGCTATCATACATCACAGGCTTTCAAGCAGCTGCTCCGAGGCGAGTTCCTGTCATTCTCTCGACTGCCTCACATCACCCGACAGCTTTCTGAACTCAAGAATCATAGTACTATTCCTCTTCATCACTTTACTTATTTAACGTATGTTTAAGATAACACTTTTTTTTTCTATTGTCAACCTGATCTTCAGCTTTTTCTTTTTCTTACAGAATTCTTAATTTTTTCCATTTAGCTTTTTTTTATGGATTTTTTTTTACATTTGTGTTAACATGATTGTAACATTTTGATAATGAAAGGAGAGGGGTATTATGCATAGAAAACATAACCTATTTGCAAAATGCGCTTCTGGGATCTTGTCATTTTCTTTGATTATGAGTATGATTCCTTCCATTCCGGCATGGGCAGAAGACGATTTCTCTGATGACGAATATGTAGAAGAAGCAGCATTTGATACCGAACTGGAAGAATCTTCTTCCATCTTTTATATTACAGGATTTACAGGATTTGAAAAGGATTCTGAAGGTCATTTCACAGACGACAAAACCAAAGAAAAATACAGTCATCTGGAAGCTGTTCAGGGCACTTTCCTTGATGATCTTGGTCTTCCTGAAAAGCTGGAACTGGACGGTTACTGGGAATCTGATGGTCCTGACATATCTTCCACTCTGACTCTGGAAGATATCACATGGAAATTAAAATCTGATACAGAAGAATATACGGAGTCTTCTCCGGCTGGAACTTATACTTTTGTGCCGGATTATATGGATTACACTGCATGGCATGACGATCTGGATGACATTGTTCTTGCAGAAAATGTTAAGGATCTGACGATTGATGTAACGATTATTTCTGAAGATGAATCTGAAACAGAATCTGAAAGTACTTCTGAATTCGAAACCGAATTTTCATCTGAAGCTGAAACTTCAGTTTCAACAGATTCTGAGACAGAGTTCTCACCTGAATATGATACTTCAGTTTCAACGGATTCTGAAAACTATACAGAAAGCGACAACAGCGACATCGATATTTTTGAAAATATAGATGATTCTGTCATAGATGCTGATAATCAGGAAGAATATAAAGGTTCTACAGAATCTTCCGAGGCTGATGGTACCATTATCATCAATGCAGAAACCAACGAATCTGAAAGCGAAGAACAGACAGAAGCTGTGACCGAACCTCACACCGAAGCTGCAACGGAACCTCAAACCGAAGTTGTTACAGAAACTCCAACCGAACTTCAGACAGAGGCTCCTGCTACTGAGATGAACACCGAAGCAGATCCAATTGCGGAAAACCAGACTCTGTCCGGAACACTGGTATTTCGTAACTCTGGTGACGATACTGTGATCTATCAGTATCCTACCGATGAAAGCAGCTCCGTTTCTTTCACTGCAGATGCCGTCACCACAGTTTCATCTATCCAGCTTCCATGTAATGCTTCTTTAGCAAACCTGGTAATCAAATTTGTGCTTTCTGACAATACTGCTTATGATCTGACAAGTGCGGATTTCAGTGATGGATCAACCAAACGTCTTTCTTTCTCAGACGGGACAAATACTTACTACCTGGATATTGCTCTGACAAAGGCAAATCATCAGTTTGATGCTGCTACCTGTCAGCATCTGGCTACTTGTACAATCTGCGGTGCTACAACCGGCGACTATGCCGCTCATGTTTCTGCTAAGAATGCTACTTGTACCAAGAATGCTACCTGCTCTGTCTGCGGCACTGAACTCAGTGGCACTGCTCTGGGACATGATTGGATTCCAGCAACCTGTACCACTCCTAAGACCTGCTCTCGCTGCAAGGCTACAGAAGGAACTGCACTTGGTCATGATCTTCGTGATGACTGGGAGACTATGGAGGAATCTACGTATTCTTCTCACGGATATCAAGAACGTTTCTGTCACCGCGATGACTGTGACTACACAGAAACACGAGACTTAAATATCATCGGTAACCCAACAGATAATGCTATCACAAACCTGACAGAAGGAGCTTCCTACGATTTAAAATCTCGCCTGACTTTCAGTGCATATGGCGCTGCCAGTGAGAATACATCTCCGATCAATCAGGATATCCGTTATATTCCTTCTACCTGGTCTATTCAGGGTATGGCAGGAACATGGCTTGATAACTACAGCGGTGCATTCTCCATTTCAAAACCGGGTACTTATACCGTCACTGTTACCTTCCAGAAACAGGTATATGGTGATGGCAGCTGGCAGAATACAGACATTGCAGACAGCAAGACTGTAACATTCTCTGTAGGAGGCGCTTCCACAGATGGCTCTAATGATGCTGTAAGAATCAACCCGAAGACAGGAGACCAAACACCAATTCTCCCATTTGTGATTATTCTCGTGGGCGCAGCTGTTGTAATTGTAGTTGTTCTGGTTCTTCGCAAAAAGAAAAAATAACAGAGATCTTTACGATACAGAAAAAACAGGATGAGCGAAAAAGCTCATCCTGTTTTTAATTACTCAATTTTCATCTGACATCCAGATTATTCTTTACCATTAATATAATTTATTAATCCTTCTGCCTGTATTATTTTTTGCATAAATTCTGGAAATGCCTGTCCCTTGAACTCGGTACCTTTTGTACGATTGTAGATCATACCACTGTCAAAATCCACCTCTACTTCATCTCCATCTTCAATACCTTTTGCTGCTGCCGGACATTCGATAATCGGCAAACCGATATTAATGGAATTTCGATAAAAAATTCTTGCAAAGGTCTCTGCGATAACACAGCTCACACCAGCAGCCTTAATGGCAATCGGTGCATGTTCTCTGGAAGAACCACAGCCAAAATTCTTATCTGCTACAATGATATCTCCTTTATGAACCTTATTTACAAATTCCTTATCAATATCTTCCATACAATGTGTTGCCAGTTCTGCAGGATCTGAGGAATTCAGATATCTTGCCGGAATGATGACATCTGTATCTACATTGTCTCCATATTTGAATACTCTTCCGTGTGCTTTCATCTTTCTCCTCCTTATAATCCCAGTTCATCTGGTGTGGAAATCTTACCTGTCACTGCGCTGGCTGCTGCAACTGCCGGGCTTGCCAGATATACTTCTGATTTCACATGTCCCATGCGTCCTACAAAGTTTCGATTCGTTGTGGAAATACACCGTTCACCTTCAGCCAGAATGCCCATATAACCACCCAGACATGGTCCACATGTAGGTGTACTCACTACTGCTCCTGCTTCAATAAATATCTTCAACAGCCCTTCTTCCATAGCCTGAAGATAAATTTTCTGAGTTGCAGGAATTACAATACAGCGCACTCCCTTCTTAACTTTGCGTCCTTTTAAGATCTCTGCTGCACATCTTAAATCTTCGATTCTTCCGTTGGTACAAGATCCAATCACGGACTGATCAATTACAACATCCTCGGCAATTTCATCCATCGTCTTTGTATTTTCAGGCAGATGCGGAAATGCAATGGTCGGCTTTATTTCGCTTAGATCAATGGTATATTCCTCATCATATACTGCATCTTCATCTGCTTCAAAGATCTTATAAGGTCGTTTGGAATGTTCTTTCATATAAGCAATCGTCAGATCATCTACAGGGAAAATACCATTCTTACCACCTGCTTCGATTGCCATGTTCGCAATCGTAAAACGATCATCCATAGACAGATTTTTGATACCTTCTCCTGTAAATTCCATAGAGCGATATAATGCACCATCTACACCAATCATACCAATGATATGAAGAATCACATCTTTTCCGCTTACCCATTTAGCCGGTTTTCCAATCAGGTTAAATTTGATTGCTGAAGGAACTTTAAACCATGCCTTTCCGGTAGCCATACCTGCTGCCATATCTGTACTTCCCACACCTGTAGAAAATGCTCCGAGCGCTCCATAAGTACAAGTATGTGAATCTGCTCCGATTATTACATCGCCTGCTACTGTCAGACCACTTTCCGGAAGAAGGGCATGTTCAATTCCCATCTGTCCAACATCAAAATAATTAGTAATATCGTGTTTTGTTGCAAACTGTCGCACACATTTGCAGTGTTCTGCTGACTTGATATCTTTATTTGGTATAAAATGATCCATTACCAATGCAATTTTATCTTTGTCAAATACACCTTCTTTTGTAAATTTATCCATTTCATGAATTGCTACCGGTGATGTAATATCATTACCCAGTACCAGATCCAAATCAGCCTCAATTAACTGCCCTGCTTCCACTGATGGAAGTCCGGCAGCTGCTGCCAGAATTTTCTGAGTCATAGTCATTCCCATGATTCTTTTCCTCCTCTTACCACTTTTATCAGAAAATCCGGAACAAGCCATTTATGCTGCTCCGGATTTTATACACATTCTTATGGTATCTGATTAGTTATTAATCAGTTTGTCTTCACCATTCCAGCTATACAGTTTACGAATTTCTTCTCCGACTTTTTCTGATGGATGTTCAGAAGCCAGCTTTCTCATAGCTTTGAAGTGTACCTGTGATCCTGCGCTGGACATATCCAACAGGAAGTCTTTTGCAAAAGTACCATCCTGGATATCAGACAGAATCTTCTTCATAGCTTTCTTAGTATCTTCTGTGATGATCTTTGGTCCTGTAACGTAATCGCCGTATTCAGCAGTATTAGAGATAGAATATCTCATTCCAGCAAAACCTGACTGATAAATCAGATCTACGATCAGCTTCATCTCATGGATACATTCAAAATATGCATTTCTTGGATCATATCCTGCTTCTACCAAAGTTTCGAAACCAGCCTGCATCAGGGCACATACACCGCCACAAAGAACTGCCTGTTCTCCGAAGAGGTCTGTTTCTGTCTCTGTTCTGAAAGTTGTCTCCAGAACACCTGCTCTTGCTCCACCAATCGCAAGCGCATAAGCAAGTGCCATCTCCAGTGCTTTTCCTGTAGCATTCTGATGTACAGCTACCAGACAAGGAACTCCTTTTCCTGCCTGATATTCGCTTCGAACGGTATGTCCAGGTCCCTTAGGCGCGATCATAGTAACATCTACATTAGCAGGTGGTACGATACATCCGAAATGAATGTTGAAACCATGTGCAAACATCAGCATGTTACCTTCTTCCAGGTTTGGCTCAATGTCTTTCTTATAAAGAGCTGCCTGCTTTTCATCATTGATCAGAATCATAATAATATCTGCTCTTTTTGCTGCTTCCGCTGCTGTATAAACTTCAAATCCCTGTGCTTCTGCCTTTGCCCAGGATTTACTTCCTTCATATAAACCAATGATTACATTGCATCCAGATTCTTTTGCATTTAATGCATGTGCATGTCCCTGGCTTCCGTAACCAATTACTGCAATTGTCTTTCCTTCCAGCATAGAAAGATTACAGTCTTCCTGATAGTAAATTTTTGCTTCCATTATGTTCTCCTCCATAAAAATATACTCTCCGGCAGTCTTCACATACCGTATATGTTAAAGGCAGTACCTTTAGCAAACTTCAAGATATCTCACATCTGTTATAAATATCTGACATCATCTGCACCACGTGACAGTCCTGTCATACCGGTTCTTGCCAGCTCCAGAATCTCATAGTCACTGATCAGTTCCAGAAATGCTGATAACTTGCCCTGATCTCCTGTCAGTTCAATAATCATGGATGACTTCGCTACATCCACAACCTTGGCACGGAAAATATCACAGATCGCATTGATGCCCTGACGATCCTTCGCATCTGCACGAAGCTTCACCATAATCAATTCTCTGTTCACACTGTCACCAGGCTTCAGAGTCTTCACATCTGCCACATCTACTAACTTACGTACCTGCTTTTCGATCTGATCCAGAATCTGTTCATCACCATTTACCACTACTGTCATTCTGGAATATCTCGGATCTGCCGTCACACCTACTGTCAGGCTGTCAATATTATAACCTCGGCGGCTAAATAATCCGGCAACTCTGCTCAGAACACCTGATGTATTGTCTACCAGCATAGATAACACTCTCTGATTCATCATTTCACCCCTTTTGTGTAAACTTCTTTTATTTTATCAACTAAATTTTTGTTTGTCAACTTCAATCACTTTAAAGTGCTAAATTTTTTCTTTTTGTGATTTCTCATAACAATACTGTATAATATCTCTTCTTGTAACGATCCCGATGAAAATCTTCTTATCATCTATTACCGGAACAAAATTCTGATTCATAGATGTCGTAATCAGATCTTCTATTTTGCAGTCAATATTTACAGGTTCATTATTCCAGTATCTTCTGATCTTCGTCATCGGAACATCTTCCATATCCTTTAATTCCTGAAATCCTGTCGATTTCAAATGCCACAACAAATCTCCCTCTGTCAGTGTTCCGACATAATTCCCACTTCTGTTAATCACAGGAACTGCACTGTAACGATGCTTTTCCATTTTTTCCAATACCTGACGAAGAGTAAAATCATCATACAAATAGACAATTTCATTCTTTGGCTTTAAATAAAATAATATATTCATTCTGACGCCTCATGTTCTATTGTTCATTTTCTTCTGCAGTGCCTTTTATAACTACTGCATATTTTCCTATAGTGTCATAAATCTTTTTAAATTCATCATAATCCCTGGTCACCACTCCTTCCAGCGGATCATTGATCTGCAGCGTGTGATTATCTAAATCGTATCCGGAGAGTACGACGCAATGTTCCTGATAATACCAACGATATATTTCGCCTTCGTATTCTGTTTTATCCTCTGTAAATTCTGGTTCTGCCATATACATCGTCGTCCAGAGCACTACTGGTGTGCCTGCTTCAATATAACTGAGAAGCTCCTCCATCTCTGTTCCGGATATATCATATGCTTTATAATCTTCTGCGCCCTGATCTTCAAAGAAGTTATCTGCAGTAGCAGCTATAGCTGGTGCAAAACACCCAGCCCCATCCTCACTGAACGGATCTCCGATATATCCTACTGCCATATTATCTGTCTCCTGATTGTAAATCAGAAATTCCCTTGCAATCGTAGTTTTATATAACATAAATCCTTCGTATTCCAATGCCATTGTCAGTGCCACAGATTCACAGCCTGTCGGAAGTTCCGGAAGCTGAAGCACCTCTGGTACTTTCAGGCTGACAGATGACGGAAGTTCTTCATAGCTTTTAAGATCAAAATCTTTTTCTGCATCTTCTTTTGTCAGAATATCAAAATCTTCTATAAATTTATCTTTATTTGTTTTTCTAATTCCGATATAAGGGTCATCTTTATAAGATCTTCTTTCTTCCTTAGTCTCTTCTTCTGTATCTGATTCCTCTGAGAATGTCTCGATGGAATCTTCATTACTGTCGTAATACTCTGTATATTCCGGTTCCCAGTTCTCCTCTGGAAATCCTTCTGTATCTGCAGCCATCTGTGAATCGTATTCATAGCCATCATAGGTATTCATAACATCCGGTTCACTCTGATATACATCACCTCCATAAGTCTCTCCCGTCTCATAATACCCCACTTCTCCGTCCGGCTGCTCTGCCAAAACATTTACATGAAAAGTGCTTCCGGCACCAATACAGCCCGCAAGCATCCAGACTGAAAACTGTTTTTTTGTCATTTCATACTCCTTTATATTGACTTCTATATGCATCTTTGAAGTTCTTTGTTTGTTTCATTCTTACTACTACGCTTTGTTCATTATACCTAAAACAGGCAGAAATTTCAACCGCAGCGGACATTTTCACAAAATCTTCAGAAACAACTCTTGTTTCAAGAATGCCTCGGCATTCTTGCTGCGAGATGCGCGTCATGCAAAGCATGACATATTTCTTTTGCGCATCTCTGCAATCCTGCCGGAGGCTATATCAGATGGGGGATTGACTCCCACCACTGATACTAATTTACTCCTCGCCACCTAAAAAGGTGGAAGTCATCTCACATCTGATATCGTGCAAAAAATCCGGAGACTTCAGAAATCTCCGGATTTTCACTTCTTATATTTTGTTATTCTTCGTCACCAATAGATGCTGTTTCGATTATAAATTTGACATTTCCAACGCTGTCTTTTTCGCCATCGGTGAAGAACTGATATGCATCACCTGCATCACGAATATCTTTCAGTCTGTCAAGCATATCCTGAATATCTTCATCTGCAAAATCTACCAGTTTCTGGATCGCTTCTTCATCAAATTCTTCCATTCCGTCTCTCAGTTCGTTTGCACCGTCTAAGAGTTCATCCACACCAGAATCCAGATCTGCGCTGCCATCTTTCAGCTGAGAAGTTCCATCTTTTAATTGTGAACTTCCATCTGCCAGCTGCTGGATACCATCTGAAAGAGTATTACCTCCGGCTTTCAGTTGTTTTCCACCATTTGCCAGCTGCTGTACACCATCTGAAAGAGCATTTGCGCCTGACTGTAAGGTTTTTGTACCGGCAGATAATGTACCTGTTCCTTCTTTCAGAGAATTTACACCTGTCTGAAGCTGAGATGCTCCACCTGCAAGACTCTGAATACCTTTATCCAGTGTTGGGAGCTTAAGGCTTAATGTGTTAAATCCTACATATAATGCATCTATACCATCATAAAGGGCATTGACGCCGCCTGACAATGTGTTTGCACCGGTAAGAAGCTGATCTTTTACAGCTCCCTCAAGGGCTGTCATTCCATCTGATACCTGCTTGCTTCCTGCATACAGCTGTCCGAGAACATTTACCTGTTCTCCACTTTGTGCTGCGGTCTGATCGCCAGTTCCATAGAATACAGCCTGAAGCGTTTTCGCACCTGCTAATAACTGATCTACCTTTTCAGATAAACCGATTAATGTAGCCTGAAGCTTTTTGCTTCCTGCGATCAGCTGTTCTCCGCTTGCTTTAAACTGAGCCAGCGCATCTGCATTTCCTGATTCTGTTCCACTCTCTGTACCGGCTGTCTGTGTTTCATTCTGCGTTTCTACTTTCTGTGTTGTATTCACTTTCTGTGTTTGCTGCATTGCTGCAAGTGCTGCTTTCTGATTCGCAATATCTGCTTCTAACTGGGCAATACAATTACTAAGCTGTCCTGTATATGTGTTATATGCACCTGAGTATTCCTTTAATAACTTATCAGGAACGGTGCTTTCTTTCGACTGTACATCTTTCAAGCTTGCAAGAACTGCTTCATTTCCTGCAATAGCGCTCTGAAGGCTGGCAATCGCTTCCGGATTAGACTCCGCAAATGATACTTCTACAGACACATTCACATCTTCACTTCCTGCAGATGTTTCTTCTGATTTGGTCTGTTTTTCTGTACTGCTCTGTCCACCAACCAGTGCATTAGCTGTCGCTACATATTTTTCAATTCCTGCTGTCAGAACTGTTACATCTCCATCTTCTGCAATACTTGCTTTCAAGCCCTGTGATAATGCTTCCAGACCATTTACCAATGCCGCAAATCCGCTCTCTGTACCGGCACGAAGACTTTCCAGTCCCAGTGTAACTGCACCACTTCCTGCTGCCAGTTTTACAAGGTTATCATATACATTCTCAACACCTGCTGCCAAAGCTGCTGCTCCACCTGTCAGTGCTTCCTTATTGTTTTCCATCTGGCCAACACCATTCATCAGCTGCTGTAATCCACTCATCAGTGCCGGACGATTCGCATCCAGAGAATTTATACCTGCTGCCAGCTGATCCATTCCTGTTTTCAGTGCTGCTGCGCCGCTGTCCAATGAAGATGCTCCATCTGCCAGCTGATTAACACCAGAAACCAATGCACCTTTCTTACTGTTTAACTGATCCAGACCGTCAGACAACTGTTTGATACCGTTAATCAGATCACCTTTCTTACTATTCAAGGTCTGAATCCCATCGTTCAATTCTCCGGCTCCGTCATCCAGCTGATCAATTCCATCTATCAAATCTGTGCAGCCATCTTTTAATTCCTGTACACCATCGGCAAGATCGCTGGTACCATCTACCAACTGCGTTGCCGCATCTGCAATCTCATCAATTTTATCTTTCAGATCATCTGTATCATCAATCTGATCCAGTTCCAAATCATCCAGGCTCAGTGGACTTGCTACTGTCATAGACATGGAAAGATTAAAATCTGTTGCATCCGCTTCTACTTCAAAACTATCCGGAATGTTCAGATCAATATCCATATCATCCAACACACTGGATCCCTTAATCTTCAAACTGTCCTGAAGTCCCGGAAGACCAACCCCAATTACAATATTTTTATCACCGTCAGAAATAGATTTACCATTGGATACTTTGACATTAGAAAAGTTATCTCCCGGAAGAACCATACCTGTAAGAAGCACAAATGGTGTGTAAATTTCTCCCTGTTTTAAGTGGTTTGTGTAC
>CAKRON010000056.1 GCA_934373455.1 uncultured Marvinbryantia sp. | reverse complement strand
CATCAGGGCTGATAACCATCATACTGTCTTTGTCAATATGAAGTCCCGGTGCAGCTCTGAAAAAGCCTTTGATGAACTGGTAAACAGGCTGTACAGTCTCGAATCCATGAAGCGGAATCGCATTCTGTACACGAGGGTCATGAGCATCAAATGTAATGATGTTATCTACGCCCATTTTGGTCAGTTCCTGAAGTGCCAGAGCACAGTCAAGAGATTCACGGCCGTTTCTCTTGTGCTGACGACCTTCATATAAAAATGGCATAATTACGTTGATTCTTTTTGCCTTGCCCTCAGCAGCAGCAATGATACGCTTCAAATCCTGATAATGGTCATCTGGTGACATATGGTTGGTATGACCGCTGAGAGAATAAGTCAGACTGTAGTTACACACATCAACAAGGATATACAGGTCATCTCCTCTGACTGATTCAGTGATGATACCCTTTGCTTCACCAGAGCCAAATCTAGGAACTTTTGCATCGATCACGTAGCTTTCTTTCTCATATTCTTTTAATGCGATAGTACGTTTCTGAGCGTGCTCTCTTTCATGTCTCCAGGAAACCAGATGTTGATCTACTTTCTTTCCAAGTTCACTGCAGCTGGCCATCGGGATAATCCCAAGTGGTCCAACAGGTATAGAATCAAGATTACAAAATTCCGCCTGCATAGTTAATCCTCCAAAATTTATTTATCAAATAAGTAATAAGTCTTATCTTTAGTATAAGTAGAAATAATTATTTATTCAAGCCTTTTAGCAGAAAGCCTTTGGACTTTTTTCTGTACGCGTATATCTTTTCCAAATAGCTTCAACATAGTATATCCATTGGAAATTCTGGAAAAGATACGTTCTGAATAAGCTGAAGCAAAGGACTCCAATGGAAGGTTTGTAGAAATAATAGTAGACTTCTGGTTAATCAGACGCTCATTAATGCAGGAGAAAAGTTCTGCATTGACAAAGGCATTGGTAAGTTCCGTGCCAAGATCATCAATGATTAACAGGTCGCAGTCGTAAATGTGATCTGTAGAATAATCAACAGAGTCGTAGTTTCGATGAAAGCGCTTATCTGCGAAATTCTGAAATAGTTCCTGAGCGGAAAAATAAATCACAGAATGAGTGCTGTCCAATAATTCTTTGGCAATACAATGGGAAAGAAAAGTCTTTCCAACGCCGGTATCGCCATAAAAGAAGAGATTGGAAAAAGTCTTATCAAAATCGCGTATAAACTGATGACAGATCTCTGTCACGCGACGAATTCGTTCCAGAGAAGACTTTCCGGATGCATCACGGATTTCATCAGAATAGTATTCATAAGAAAACGTGGAAAAGTTCTCTTCTTTCAGAATATCCTTCAGATTGGACTGGGTGTATAAGAGATCAATCTCAGCCTTCTTAAAACACTGACATTTTTGATTCTCAATATAACCAGTATCGTGACAGTGAGGACAGGTATAAGTAAGTTCCAGATAATCTACTGGATATCCACCCTGTTTTAAAATGGCTGTGCGTTCACCGCTAAGATGCTGAATATGTGTCTTCAGACGGTCTAAAGCCTGGTTATCGCCGCCCAGCAAAGCTTTTCCGCATGCAACGCTCTCAGAAGCAATCTGAGCGTGAATCTCCTGAAGCCGTGGAAAACGTCCATAAGCTTCACGGATCCGGTCATCCTGTTCGTGACGATGCTGAGACTGGAGTCGCTGGTAATCTCTCATAATGGCATCGTATTGTGAATTATTCAGTGCCATAAATCCTCCTTAACAATCCAGAAGCTGTTGTTCCAGCTGGTCAAAATCATAATCACGCTGCGGAAAACCAAAGTTGCCTGCAGGCTTTTGGGAAGGAGCACTGCTTCTTCTTGTCTGGGCGACAGGCTTTGGAAGACTGGCAATATCAGCAGCATGCTTTACACCCTTTGATTTCCATTCCTGTAAAATACGGTCCGCGTATTCAAAGCTTGGTGTATGGATACGAGTAATTGTTCGATTGACAGCCTCCAGTATGATATCAGTGGTAAATCCATATTCCTGGAACCAGGCTGCCATGAAGTCTGCTTCCGCCTTTGCCGGTCCTCTTCCACGGATGCCAAAGGCATTCAGAATCGTGTAATAATCACGGTGGTAGAAATTGCTGTCTTCTTTTGCTTCTTTTACCGTGGTAACTCCGCGTGCTGCCCATTCAAGAGCAACTTTACGGATATAGTTAATACTGCGTTTGCCCTTGGAAACACAGTACTCGATCAGATATTCAATCAGATCAGAAGAAAAATGCAGTTCATCGTAGAAGTATAAAATATGGTTCACTTCTGTGCTGCTAAGCTGCTTGGCAAGATATTGCTCTGCGATATATAATAGCTGCTTTACTTCCTCCTGACTGGACAGTTCCTTTTTGCGGTCCGCAGATACAGTCAGCTTGCCAGGAGAATTCTGCAGATCTGTCAGAGATGAAGCATACTGGGATAAACGTCCCTGGCTGGCAGCTTCCATATTCTGACTTTCCACAAAAGTAATATCAGTCAGATTTCCGGCAGAGTCGTAAGTAAGCTGCAGTATATGAAGCCGTTCCCAGTAGGAGAGTGCTCTGCGGACATCATTTTCCGTATGGTTCAGTGCATCTGCAATGGATGAAATGGTCAGTTCCATACTGCTTGTGGAACAGCGCAAAAGATAAAGGTAAACCTTTACAAATTCACCGTTTGCAGAAATCATATAATTGTCAATAAACTGGTTTTGTACCAGTGTGAAATCATTTACAGCATATTTATGTAGAATCACGTCTTTCACCTGCCAGAATAGATAATCAATAATAGATGCCGGACTCCCGGTTCAATTAGTATAGCACAGCTTATTTGAAAAGAAAATATAGACTTTTGCTCCGGCAAGTTGTGAACAATCCGTGTGGATAATGTGGATAATGTGGATATACGAGATTATAAAATTGTATAGAGAATTCTGAAAATCGAAAAAACAGTGTATTTAAGGGAAAAACTCGAGTTGTGTCGAAGAATGTCGAAAAGGCAGATGAGTAAAAAGAATCCACACGTTTTCTTACACAATACTGTGTATAAACGTGTGGATAATGTGGATAATTATTTTCCTAACAGCTTTTCGCCCACTTTTACAATGTCTCCGGCTCCCATAGTTATCAACAAATCACCGTTGACACAATTTTCTAACAGAAATGTTTCAATCTCATCGAAGGATGGGAAATAGTAGGCATCGCAGCCAAGTGCAAGCAGTTTTTCCTGAAGAGTACGTGAACTGATACCGAGATTATCTGTTTCGCGTGCCGCGTAAATGTCTGCAAGTACTACTTTATCAGCAAGAGAAAGTGCAGAAGCAAAGTCATCCATTAATGCTTTTGTTCTTGTATAAGTATGTGGCTGGAATACACACCATAATGTCTTGTGGCTGCAGTTCTGTGCGGCCTGAAGAGTTGCGCGGATTTCGGTCGGATGGTGGGCATAGTCATCGACAATAGTTACACCGCCGATTTCTCCTTTATGCTGGAAACGGCGTTCGGTGCCGCCAAACTGATCCAGACCTTTTTGCATATCAGCGACAGGGATGTGGAGCAGATCAGCCAGAGCCAGAGAAGCAATGGCGTTATCCACATTGTGCATTCCAGGTACATGGAGAGTGAAATGCCCCATATATTCGCCCTTATGTATCAGATCAAAGGAACCACATGCCAGAGCATCGAACGTGATATTGTCAGCGTAATAATCTGCAGAAGAGGAATTGTCTATATCGTAATATAGAATTTGACATTCCAGTCCCTGTGTAATAGCTTCTACATTTGGAATTGCTTTGTTGATAATTAATGTGCCGTCAGATGGCAGTTTTTCTGCAAAAAGACGGAAAGAATGTCGAATGTCGTCGATATCCTTGAAAAAGTCCAGATGATCGGCATCGATATTCAGTATAATACTGATCTTTGGGAAGAAATCCAGGAAACTGTTGGTATATTCACAAGCTTCTGTTACAAAAATACGATCGGAGCCTACGCGGATATTTCCATGGATAGCAGGAAGAATGCCACCGACAGAAATGGTAGGGTCTGTATCTGCAGCCAGAAGGATGTGGGAAATCATAGAAGTTGTGGTAGTTTTTCCGTGGGTACCGGATACTGCAATTGGCAGATGGTAGTTTGTCATAAGCTGACCGAGAAGTTCGGCGCGGGTCAGCATAGGAATGCCTCTTTTTACGGCTTCAGCATATTCCGGATTGTCCGGATGAATGGCAGCAGTATATACTACCAGGTCAACATCGCTTTCTATATTAGAAGCACGCTGTCCATAGAACATTTTTGCACCGGAATCAGAAAGCCATTTGGTCAGTTCCGATTCGCTGCGGTCTGATCCGGAAACAGAAAAACCACGATCCAGAAGGATGGCAGCAAGACCACTCATACTGATACCACCGATTCCGATAAAGTGAACATGGACCGGTGATTGAAAATCTATTTTATACATTGAAAAATCTCCTTTTAGGTAAATGATTTTTTTATTATCATACCGCAAAATATAGAAAAAAGAAAGTATAGTCCTGGAAATAGTGTAAAATAAACAAAAAAACAAGAATTATTTTAGTGCGATAGTACAAAAAATGTGATAATAACTGTTTTTATAGGGAAAAATGGCGAAAATAGTATGAATAAATATACAGCTGAACATAAAAATAAAAGGATTTTTTGTAAAAAATGTTCACTTAATAATAATGCTGTGGTATAATAACGCTATAAATCATCCCAGTGAGGGACAGCGTAAATTAACAACAAGAGGTGATAACGTGATTAAGAAGGAAATGATTGCCATGCTTTTGGCCGGAGGACAGGGTAGTCGTCTTGGAGTATTGACATCAAAAGTTGCAAAACCGGCCGTTGCGTTTGGAGGAAAGTACCGCATTATTGATTTTCCATTAAGCAACTGTATTAATTCCGGAGTAGATACCGTAGGAGTACTGACACAGTATCAGCCACTGGTACTGAATACCCATATTGGAATTGGAATTCCATGGGATTTGGATCGTAATGTGGGAGGAGTAAGTATTCTGCCGCCATATGAGAAACCAGAAGATACAGAATGGTATACCGGAACAGCGAATGCTATTTATCAGAATCTCAATTATATAGAGATGTTTCATCCGGAATATGTGCTGATACTTGGCGGTGATCATATTTATAAAATGGATTATGAAGTCATGTTGGATTTTCATAAGGCGAGTCAGGCGTCAGTCAGTCTTGCAGTTATGCCGGTGCCTTGGGAAGAGGCAAGCCGTTTTGGAGTAGTGGTAACAGATGAGACAAGCCGCATTACAGAGTTCCAGGAGAAACCAGAGGAACCAAAGAGTAATCTGGCATCTATGGGAATCTACATATTTACATGGAGTGTATTAAAAGAGGCATTACTCGCTAACAAAGATGTACCGGGCTGCGATTTTGGCAAGCATATCATTCCTTACTGCAAGGAACGTGGTGAGAAGATGGTGGCTTATGAATACAACGGTTACTGGAAAGATGTGGGAACATTAAGTTCTTATTGGGAAGCCAATATGGAACTGATTGATATCATTCCGGAATTTAATTTATATGAAGAGTTTTGGAAGATCTATACAAGTGGAGATATTATCCCTCCACAATATATTTCTGAGAATGCGGAAATTGTTCGCTGCATCATTGGAGATGGAACAGAAATTTGTGGTCATGTGGAGAACTCCATCATAGGTGCAGGTGTCACGATAAAAAAAGGTGCAGTGGTAAAAGATTCGATTATCATGAAAGGTACTGTGATTGGAGAAAACACGGTAATTGACAAGGCCATTATTGCAGAAAACTGTCAGATCGGAGATGGAGCAGTTCTGGGTCTGGGCGAAGAAAAAGAAAATCGCTACAAGCCGGAAGTGTATACCGGAGGTCTGGTGACAATCGGAGAAGAAAGTACGATACCGGCCGGTGTAAAGATTGGAAAGAATACGGCAATCAGTGGAAGAACGGAAGCTGCGGATTATCCTGAAGGCATATTAGAGAGCGGCGAATCAATTATAAAGGATGGTGACGAGGCATGAGGGCAGTTGGAATTATATTAGCCGGCGGAAACAATGAGAGGATGCATGAGCTGTCTTATAAAAGAGCAATTGCGGCAATGCCTGTGGCAGGAAGCTACCGGAGCATCGACTTTGCATTAAGCAATATGACAAATTCCGGTGTACAGAAAGTAGCGGTACTGACGCAGTATAACTCACGATCTTTAAATGAACATCTCAGTTCCTCCAAATGGTGGAATTTTGGACGTAAGCAGGGTGGATTGTTTGTATTTACACCGACAATTACCATGGAAAACAGTTCCTGGTATCGCGGAACTGCAGATGCCATAGCACAAAATGTGGAATTTCTCAAGAGATGTCATGAGCCGTATGTGGTTATCGCATCTGGTGACGCAGTTTATAAGATGGATTATAACCGGGTACTGGAATATCATATTGAGAAAAAAGCAGATATTACCGTTGTCTGTAGTCAGCTTCCACAAGGCGATGATATCGGCAGATTCGGTGTGGTAAGGATGAATCAGGATGGAAAGATTCTGGATTTTGAAGAAAAACCACAGAGTGCACAGGGAGATATGGTCTCAACTGGAATTTACGTGATCCGCAGGAGACTTCTGATTGAGCTGGTAGAAAAAGCACAGCAGCAGAATCAATTTGATTTTGTTAAGAATATATTGATAAAATATCGGACGATTAAGCGAATGTACGGATACCGAATGGAAAATTACTGGCGAAATATATCCACAGTAGAGGCCTATTATCAGACCAATATGGATTTCCTGAAGCCAGATGTCAGAGATTACTTTTTCCGACAGCATCCAGATATATATTCCAGGATTGAAGATCTTCCTCCGGCAAAATACAATCCTGGTGCAGAAGTTCGAAACAGCCTGGTATCATCTGGCTGCATTATCAATGGTGTTGTGGAGAACAGTGTATTATTTAAGAAAGTGTATGTGGGAAATGACTGTACCATCAAGAATTGCATTATTCTAAATGATGTGTATATCGGAGACCATACACATATGGAAAACTGTATTGTGGAGAGCAGAGGAACAATACAGACAAATTCTTCTTTTATTGAAAAAGAGAAGATTCGAATTGTGGTTGAAAAGAACGAAAGATACGTAATGTAATTTCGTGTTTTCATACAAAAGCAAAAAAATGAGAGGGAAAATTTATGATTATCACAGATGTTAGAGTGCGGAAAGTAACAAAGGAAGGGAAAATGAAAGCGGTGGTATCTATTACTATAGATGATGAATTTGTAGTACATGATATCAAAGTCATCGAAGGAGAAAAAGGATTATTTATTGCTATGCCAAGCAGAAAGGCATCAGATGGAGAATATAAAGATATTGCACATCCGATTAACTCCACAACAAGAGAGAAAATTCAGCAAATAATTCTGAAAAAGTATGAAGAGGCTGCTGAGGAAACAGCAGAATAAAGAAAACAAAAAGAATTTCGTCATGAAAGTGGCGGGATTCTTTTTTATTATAAGTTGTGTTATAATGGGCGTTAGCGAAAATAGAAATGAGGAAAATACAGATGTTTATTATAGTAGGACTTGGAAATCCGGGAAGGGAATATGCTCACACGAGACACAATGTAGGATTTGATACCATAGATGTACTGGCAGACAAGTATCATATTGATGTGGATACAAAAAAACACAAAGCTTTGATTGGAAAAGGCATCATAGAAGGACAGAAAGTAATTTTGGTGAAGCCTCAGACATATATGAATTTAAGTGGTGAAAGTGTAAGAGAAGTGCTGGATTATTATAAAGTAGATGAGACAAGTGAATTGATTGTAATTTATGATGATATCAGTCTGAATCCGGGTCAGCTGCGCATACGTTTAAAGGGAAGTGCAGGAGGGCATAATGGTATAAAAAATATCATTCAGCATCTTGGCGGATCAGAATTTCTGCGTATCAAGGTAGGTGTAGGAGAAAAACCAAAGGGATACGATCTGGCAGATTACGTGCTGGGGCATTTTTCCAAAGAAGAAGAAAGTGAAATGGAATCTTCGAAAAAGCGGGCAGCAGAAGCTGCTGCGATGATGGTTAGCGGTGATGTAGAAAAGGCAATGAATGAATATAACAGGAAGGTATAGGATTAGGATATGAGAGCTTTCACAGCCCCTCTTGAGAATCTGGAAGAATATAGTCAGATACGGGAACGGTTAAAAAAGAATCAGGGTATACTGCAGGTTTCTGGATGTATAGAGTCTCAGAAGTCTCATTTTATGTATTGTCTTGGAGAAGAATATCATCAGAAACTGATTCTCACCTACAGTGATCTCAGAGCCAGAGAAATTTATGAGAATTATCGTTTTTTTGATCGGAACGTCTTGATTTATCCTGCCAGGGATTTGATGTTTTACAGTGCGGATATTCAGAGTCATCAGATCGGAATGCAGAGAATGATGGTGCTCAAAGCTTTGATGGAACAGGAAGATGTGACAATCATTGCCACACTTCCGGCCTGTATGGAGAAAATTCTCCCACTGGAGTATATCCGGGAGCATGTGCTGGAGTTTGGCAGTGACAGTACGGTGGACCTTCAGAAACTATCCGTCAGCCTGACAGAGATGGGGTATGAAAAGGTGGCGCAGGTGGAATCTGTCGGACAATTTGCGATCCGCGGAGGGATTGTAGATTTGTTTCCTTTGACAGAAGAAAATCCGGTTCGTATGGAATTGTGGGGCGATGAGATAGATTCCATACGAAGTTTTGATATCTTAAGCCAGCGTTCTATTGAAAATCTGAATGCTGTTCGTATCTATCCGGCCAATGAAGTATTGGTAAGTGAGGCACAGGCTGAAGCTGCCATGAAGAAAATCGAAAAAGAAGGACAGAAGCAGGAAGAGTATTTTCGCACAACGATGCATACAGAAGAAGCATTTCATGTGAAAACGCTGACTGGTGAAATACGGGAAAAATTGATAGATCTGAAAGAAAGATCAGGGCTAGATAATCTGGTACCGTATTTTTATAAAAAGCTGGTGTCATTTATTGATTACCTGGATGAGGATGCGTTGTTGTGCCTGGATGAACCAAATCGGATCAGTCAGGAAGGTGCAGCTGTGGAACAGGAATTTGCCCAGAGTATGGAAAGCAGACTGGATAAGGGCTATGCACTGCCTTCACAGACAGGACTTTTATATAGCACTGTGGAAATTATCGGAAGAATCAATCGTCACAACTGTCTTGGACTTTGTATTATGGATGTGCCGAGGGATGAATGGAATATCTCAGGGACATACAGTATGACAGTGCGGTCTGTGAATTCGTATCATAACAGTTTTGAACAGCTGGTGAAGGATCTGCAGAAGTGGAAAAAAGAGGGATACCGTGTGGTATTACTGTCTCCGTCAAAGACCAGAGCGATGCGTCTGGCGCAGGATCTGCAGGAATTTGAAGTGAACAGCTTTTATAGCGGGGACAGAGACCGGGAGATTCAGCCGGGTGAGATTCTGGTAACAGAAGGAAATCTACATCATGGATATGAATATCCGTTGATTCGTTTTGCGGTATTGACGGAAAGTGACATGTTTGGCCGTGAAAAAAAGAAACGGAAGAAGCATCATACTTACGAAGGTACAAAGATACAGAGCTTTACGGATCTGAATGTAGGAGATTTTGTAGTACACGAAAGCCACGGACTTGGCATTTACCGAGGAATTGAAAAAATTGAAGTGGATAAAGTCATTAAAGATTATATGAAAATTGAATACAGTGGCGGCAGTAATCTGTACGTACTGGCAACACAGTCGGATGTGATTCAGAAGTATGCGGGAGCAGATGCAAAGCCTCCAAAGCTGAATAAGCTGGGTGGACAGGAATGGCATAAAACGAAGACCAAAGTGTATAAGGCAGTACAGATTGTAGCGCAGGATTTGGTAAAACTTTATGCAGCAAGGCAGGAAAAACAGGGGTTTGTGTATGGACCAGATACGGTGTGGCAAAGAGAATTTGAAGAAATGTTTCGATTTGAGGAAACAGATGACCAGCTTCAGGCGATTGCAGATACCAAAAAAGATATGGAAAGTACGAAGATTATGGATCGTCTGATTTGCGGTGATGTAGGATTTGGAAAGACGGAAGTGGCAATTCGGGCAGCATTTAAGGCAGTACAGGAGGATAAGCAGGTGGTTTATCTTGTGCCGACTACGATTCTGGCGCAGCAGCATTACAATACCTTTGTACAGCGAATGAAAGATTTTCCGGTAAGGGTGGATCTTCTTTGTCGTTTCCGTACACCGGCAGAGCAGAAAAAAACAATAACAGATTTGAAAAAAGGTGCTGTGGATATTTTGATCGGAACCCATCGGGTGTTATCAAAAGATGTGGAATTTAAAGACTTGGGACTGCTGATTGTAGATGAAGAACAGCGTTTTGGCGTGACACATAAAGAAAAGATCAAGCAGCTGAAGAATAATATAGATGTGCTGACTTTAACGGCTACACCGATTCCACGTACCCTGCATATGAGTCTGATTGGTATCAGAGATATGAGTGTGCTGGAAGAAGCACCGAATGAACGACAGGAGATTCAGACTTATGTGATGGAATATAATGAAGAGATGATCCGGGAAGCGATCAGCCGGGAACTGAACCGGGGCGGTCAGGTGTATTATGTGTATAATCGAGTCAATACCATTGTGGAGATGAGTAATACCATTGCCAAACTGGTTCCAGAAGCGAATGTGGCTTTTGCTCACGGTCAGATGAAAGAACGAGAACTGGAACGTATCATGTATGATTTTATCAACGGGGACATTGATGTGCTGGTGTCAACCACGATTATCGAAACAGGACTGGATATCTCGAATGTCAATACGATGATAATCCATGATGCAGATACTATGGGACTGTCGCAGCTTTATCAGCTGCGTGGGCGTGTAGGCCGTTCGAATCGTACAGCTTATGCATTTTTGATGTACAAACGAAATAAGATGTTAAAAGAAGTTGCAGAGAAGCGGCTTTCTGCGATTCGAGAATTTACCGAACTTGGAAGTGGATTTAAGATCGCCATGCGTGACCTTGAGATTCGTGGCGCCGGTAATCTCCTGGGAGAAGCCCAGCATGGACATATGGAGGCGGTAGGATATGATCTTTACTGTAAGATGCTTAATGAATCTGTCAGAGAACTGAAAGGCGAACAGAAGATACAGGAAAAATATGATACCGTGATGGATCTGGATATTGATGCCTATATTCCGGATAAGTATATAAAAAATGAATACCAGAAACTGGATATCTATAAACGTATTGCTATGATAGAAAATCAGGACGAGTACGATGATATGCTGGAAGAACTGCTAGATCGTTTCGGAGAACTGCCAAAGGCAGTACAGAATCTTCTGGCGATTGCGCAGCTGAAGGCGGAAGCTCATCGTGCCTTTATTACGGAAGTGGCGCAGAAAGGTGATTTTATCAAACTGGTTATGTATGAAAAGACTCAGGCAGATCCAAAGAAGATTGAAGAGATGGTGCAAAAGTATCAGGGAAAATTGAAATTTGTGATAGATGTTAATCCATATTTCCTGTATACCAAACCGAGAAAGTCTGCGAAAGACAACAAAGATGTGCTGGAATTGACCAGGGAGTTGATTGACGGAATTGGAAGAATCAGTGAAAAAGTTTCCTGATTGTCCTGTTGATAAAATGATTGCGATATAACAGAAAAAGAGATATACTTGTTATCAGGTATGGGCTATGCGCCCGATGATGAATGAGATATAAAGGAGAATCGTAATGAGTAAATATGGAAAAAGAATTCTGGCAACAGGAATGTGTGTAGCGATGACAGCAGGGCTGTTGACAGGATGTTCTTCTTCAACAGATAAGACTGTTGCAAAAATGGGAGATACCGAGATTACACTTGGAGAAGCAGAATTCATGCTTCGATACAATCAGGCAAAGACACAGGGGTATCTGGGAGCAATGTTTGGAGGAGAAACAAACGTATTCCTTCAAGATCTGACCGGAAGCGGACAGGCATATGGTGAGACTGTAAAAGAAAGTGTAATGAATGATCTGAAAGAGATGACAATTCTGGAACAGCACATGAGCGATTACAATGTGGAACTGACAGAAGATGAAAAGAGTGCCATTGAAGAAGCTGCAAAAGAATTTATGGCGGCAAACGATAAAGACGTATTAAAAGAGATGGCAGCTACAGAAGAGACAGTCACCAGAATTCTGACCTTATATACGATTCAGAGCAAGATGGAGACAGCCATTGAAGCTGACGTAGATACAGAGGTATCTGATGATGAAGCTGCACAGAAGAGTATCCAGTATGTATATTTCACTATTCCGGAGACAGAAAGTGAAACAGAAGATGCCACAGATGCAGACAGCGAAGGTGCTGGTGAAGCAACAACTGAAACAGAAAGCGAAGAAGCAACTGAGACAGAAAGCGAAACAGCAACGGAGACAGCATCTGAAACAGAAAGCGAAGAAATAAGCGAAGCAGCAACTGAGACAGAAAGTGAAGAAGTAACGGAAGCAGCATCTGAAAACGAAACAGAAGCTGAGACAGAAGAGAGTGCAGAGAAGAAAGAAGCAAGAGAAACAGCACAGAGCGTTATTGATGCAGTACTTGGCGGTGAGACATTAGAAGATGCTGTGAAAGCAGTAGATGAGAATAAGAGTGTTACCGATTATTCTTATGGTGCAGATGAAGATGTGCTCAATGAAAATCTGAAGAATGTGGCTGATACGTTATCAGATGGTGAAATCGCAGCAGAACCGGTAGAAGGTGAAAATGGATTCTATGTAGTACAGATGGTAAGTACTTTTGATCGTGAAGCTACTGACCAGAAGAAAGAAGAAATCGTAAAAGACAGAAAGAAAGAACTGTATGACAGTGTATTGGCAGATTGGGAGCCGGAATCTTTTGACATTGATGAAAAGGTATGGGGTACCGTTACTTTTGAGGACCTGCTTACTGTCAAAACCACAGAAGCTGCGAGTGAAGAAGTAAGCGAAACAGCATCTGAAACAGAAACTGCATCTGAAGCAAGCAGTGAGGTAGCAACTGCTGCAGAATCTGAGACAGAGAGTGGATCAGAAGAAGTGACAGAAGCGGAAAGCGAAACAGAAACGGCATCTGAAAAATAAAGAATTAGAAAAAAGTATCTGCACACTTTTACTATTAAGGTTTGCAGATACTTTTTTGATTTACAATATTGTTCGGAGATCGGATCAGGTTGAAGTCATCTTATATATTTATAAAATGCAGTAACAGCATATAACAGATAGTGCCACCTGCAATAGAGAAGAGCATCTGACGCTTCCAGATATGCAGACCACCTGTGACAAGAATCGAGATTAATTCAGGGATGCCATGACTTCCATGAAAAAGATTGATATTTTTCAAACAGTAGATGACCAGCATACCAAAAACGGCTGAAGGAAGATATTTTCCAAGATACTGAATAAAATCTGGTGTTTCATGGTGTTCATTGAAGATGATAAACGGCAGAAAACGTGTAGCCATAGTACCAAGCACACACAAGCCAATCGTGATAATCTGTTGTGCAAGTGTCATTTTTGTAAGACCTCCTTTTGTGTAAGCGGTTTGCGAAGCAATGCCAACAGTCCAACAACTAATACCATAGTTGGAACCATGAAGGAATCTGGACCGAAGATAATCAGACACAGGACGGATATTGCCAGTCCGGCCAGAGAAGAGGTATGTTCTTTTTCCTTTAACCATTGTTCCAAAAAGATCACAACGAACATAGCTGTCATAACGAAGCTTATTCCAGAAGTATTAATTTTCAGAAGAGATCCGATGATACCGCCGGTTGTTGCTGCGGCTGACCAGTAGAACTGGTTCAGCAAAGTGATCCAGAAGTAAAACCAGCCGCGGTCTATATCATCTGGTATTTTGGCAGAACAGTTAATGGAAAAAGTTTCATCACACATTCCGAAAATCAGATAGTATTTTTTCCAACCTAAACCCTTAAATTTATCCAGCATGGACAGCCCATAGAACAGATGTCTGGCTTGGATCAACAAGGCCATAATAAAGGTCTGAAGAGGTGCAAAAGGTGACAACAGCATTTCCACTGCTACGAATTCCAATGAACCACCATAGATAAGAAGACTCATGCAAAGTGGATAAATAAAAGAAAATCCTGATGCATTCATATAGATTCCATAAGCCATACCCAGAAACCAAAAACCTGTAAAGATAGGAAGCGTTTGTGGAAAAGCTGCTTTTAAAGCTCGTATTTTCATAATATTTCCTCAAGATAGTAATTTTTTAAACAAATATATTCATTTTTGCGTTATTATATCATTGAGAAAATAAAAATACAACAAGAGATAGGAACAACGAATTATGGTACAGGCTATTTTATGGGATGTAGATGCTACGCTGCTGGACTTTCATGCGGCAGAGAAAGCAGCAATTTTAAAATTATTCCAGCAGTTTAATATGGGAGAATGTACAGAGGAAATGCTTCAGAGATACTCCGTTATTAATCGGGGATACTGGGAAAAACTGGAGCGCGGCGAACTTTCCAGAGAACAGGTATTGATAGGACGTTTTCAGGAATTTTTTACAAAAGAAGGACTGGACATATCACTGGCGTCAAAGTTTAACCAGGCGTATCAGCTGGCATTAGGTGATACGATTGTGTACCGGGATGACTGTTATCAGATCATTGAGTCTTTGAGAGGGAAGGTAAAGCAGTACGTAGTGTCTAATGGAACGGTGGCAGCACAGGAGAAAAAGCTGCGTCTGTCTGGCTTGGGAGCATTGATGGATGGCGTATTTTTATCAGAAGATCTGGGTGTGGAAAAACCTAATATTGAATTTTTTGATAAGGTATTTGAAAAGATTGGAGATCTTGACAGAAAGAAAGTCATCATCGTGGGAGATTCCTTAACCAGCGATATTCGTGGCGGAAATAATGCAGGAATAGTGACCTGCTGGTATAATCCGGGACACGTGGCACCACTGGAAGGAATACATGTAGACTATGAAATTACAGACTTGCATGAGATCTATGAAATATATCAGTCATTATAAGTCACCGTTTGGTGATATCACCATGGCAGGCGATGGGGAATATTTAACAGGTCTGTGGTTCAACGGACAGAAGTATTTTGGCAGTACTCTTGGAATGAAGAATGAAGAGAAATGGCTGCCGGTCTTTGAACGGACAGCCAAGTGGCTGGATCTGTATTTTGCAGGACAATGTCCGGATTTTTGTCCTCCACTGAATCTGACAGGATCTGAGTTTCAGAAAAGTGTATGGAAGATTCTTCTGACAATTCCCTATGGATCGACAATGACCTATGGGGAGATTGCAAGAATGATTGCAGATCAAAAAGGATTGAGCCGGATGTCAGCGCAGGCAGTAGGTGGAGCGGTAGGACATAATCCAATTTCCGTTATTGTTCCCTGTCATAGAGTGATAGGAAGTAATGGAAATCTCACTGGTTATGCCGGTGGAATAGAATTGAAAATGAAATTGCTGAAGTTAGAAAGACAAGAATTGGAGGTAATGAAATGAACGACGTATTAAAAGAAATGAAAACAAGAAGAAGTATTCGTAAATTTAAACCGGATATGATTCCGCAGGATGTAATGGATCAGATTATGGAAGCTGGATTGTATGCAGCCAGTGGTATGGGACGTCAGCCGACGATTATGATTCAGGTCACAAACAAAGAAATGAGAGATAAAATAGCGAAAATGAATCAGGAAATTGGAGGCTGGAAGGATGGATTTGATCCATTTTACGGTGCTCCGGCCATGATTATTGTATTAGCGAAAAAAGAAGTACCGACGTATATTTATGACGGGACTCTTGTGATGGGAAATCTGATGCTTGCGGCCCACAGTCTTGGAATTGGAAGCTGTTGGATTCACCGTGCAAAAGAAGAATTTGAAACGGAATGGGGAAAAGAATTTTTGAAATCCCTTGGAATTGAAGGAGAATATGAAGGAATCGGTCATTGTGCTCTTGGTTATGTAGATGGAGAATATCCACAGGCAGCAGAAAGAAAAGAAGGACGTATTTTTGCAGTGAAATAAAGAGCAAGGCAACGTATAAATCTCCTGTTTTTCCACATAATATTCATATAATACAGTATATGGAAAAACAGGAGGAATACCATACATTATGAAAGCCACAGGAATTGTTCGGCGTATTGATGATCTTGGCAGAGTCGTCATACCAAAAGAAATACGAAAGACTTTACGAATCAGGGAATCAGATCCACTGGAGATATTTACAGACAGAGAAGGTGAAATCATTCTGAAAAAATATTCGCCAATTGGAGAATTGGGAAGTTTTGCAAAACAGTATGCAGAATCGCTGGCTCAAACGACAGGGCACAGTATTTGTATCACTGACAAGGATCAGATTATTGCCACAGCAGGTGGTGTAAAGAAAGATTATATTGGCAGACCAATAAGTGGTTCACTGGAAAGTCTGATTGAAGAACGGGAAAATGTCATGTATAATTTGACAGATAAAGAGCATGTGGACATTTTGGAGATTAATGAAGAGAAACGCTCTCAGGTAATCAGCCCGATACTTTGTGAAGGCGATGCCATCGGTGCTGTGGTACTCATGGGAAAAAGTGATAAGATACAGATGGGTGAGACAGAACAGATGGTTGCCAGATGTGCAGCTAATTTTATGGGGCGGCAGATGGAGAATTAAAAGAAGACAAGCGAGGGGAAAGATAAGGAGACAGAATTGTATGGAAATACAGGAATTTCAAAAAAAACTGGCAGAGTTGTACCAGAATGCAAATGAAAATGGAAAAATTCTGAAGGGAGATCAGATTCGCAGTTTTTTTGATGGAATGGATTTGACTCGGGAACAGCTTTTACAGATTTTCCGTTATTTTAAGAGTCAGGGAATTCATATTGAAGGAATCTCTTTTTCAGATGAACAGGAGAGCCAGCCGGTTGAGACTGAGGAAGAGAAAGAAAAAAAAGCAGCAGAGAAAAAGGCAATGGTCCAGGAGGATCAGCAGAGGGCAGAGCGTATTCAGGAAAATCAGTGTCTGACAGCAGAAGATAAAGAATATCTGAAAAACTACAAGCAGTCATTGAAAAAACCGAGTGAAACAGAAAACCGTCTGGAACAGTTTCTTCCTCTTGCTGCAGATCTTGCAGCAGAGATGTTTCGGGATGGCATGAATCTGGCAGATTTGATTCAGGAATCGAATGTGGCATTGCTGAATATTTTTGCCGGAGATATGCAAGGTATGTCGGATAGTGATATTCGGGAGCGGCTTCGTAAAGGTGTCAAGGAGGCTGCCAATCAGCAGGATGAGCAGAAGTTTGAAGATGATTGTCTGGTGGCAAAAGTGCAGAATCTGGATAATGTGATGAAAGAACTGACCGATGGAGAAGAAGGAGAACCGAAATTCAGCGTGGAAGAATTGGCAATTATGCTGGATATGGACATTGACGAGATGAAAGATATCATT
>CAKRON010000055.1 GCA_934373455.1 uncultured Marvinbryantia sp. | reverse complement strand
GAAGAATCTGCAGAGGAAGCAACGGAAGAGGAAATAGTAGAAGAAGCAGTAGAAGGATCCGTTGCAGAATCCGTAGAGGAACCAATAGAAGAATCCGGGGATTCAGAAGAAGAAAAAGAGGAGTTATAATAAAATTTTTCTTGCTTTTTCAGTAATCCCATGATAAGATAATATTCGTTGTGAGAAGAAGATGGTCCTCTGTTACGAATCAGTATTATGAACATCCAAAAATATAAGGAGGAACAACAAATGCAGGAAATTATCAAAAATATTGAAGCAGCTCAGTTAAGAGAAGATGTGCCACAGTTTAACGTAGGTGATACTGTAAGAGTATACGGTAAAATCAAAGAAGGTAACCGTGAACGTGTTCAGGTTTTTGAAGGTACCGTTCTGAAGAAACAGGGAGGAAGCACACGTGCTACTTTCACAGTAAGAAAGAGCTCTAACGGAATCGGCGTAGAAAAGACATGGCCATTACACTCTCCGAACGTTGAAAAAGTAGAAGTTATCAGAAGAGGTAAAGTAAGACGTGCTAAACTGAATTACTTAAGAGAACGTAGCGGCAAGAGCGCAAAAGTTAAAGAGCTTGTAAAATAAGATTTTGAAAAAGAGCTGTCTTCGGACAGCTTTTTGTCATTTCAGGAGCAGAAATATGAAAAGAGAAGGACGTTCACAGAGAAAGAGACAAAAAGAAAAAAAATCTGTACGAGAGCAGATGAAGGGGATTTTGTTATGGATTTTTGAAATCCTGGTCGTGATATTACTCGCCTTTGTTCTGGTTTTGTTTTTTGGACAAATTCGGACGAACAATGGACAATCTATGGAGATGACGCTGTCAGATGGAGATCATCTTCTGATTGATACATTTTCCTATCGTATCGGTTCCCCGAAGCGAAATGATATCATAGTGTTTAAGCCAAATGGCAGTGATACCTCTCATACATACATTAAGAGGGTGATTGGTCTGCCTGGAGAAACAGTTCAGATCAAAGATGGTATGATATATATTAATGGAACGGTATACTTAGAAAAGACAGATTATCCGGCGATAAACAATCCTGGGCTGGCAGCAGATGAAATAAAACTTGGAACGACAGAATATTTTGTTCTGGGTGATAATCGAAATAACAGCGAAGACAGCAGATTTGCAGATGTTGGTCTTGTCGATGCAAATTACATCGAAGGACGTGTATGGCTGCGTTTTATGCCGTTTGACAATTTTGGATTAGTAAAATAGGAGGAAACTTATGAATTATCAGTGGTACCCTGGTCATATGACCAAAGCAAAGCGTATGATGCAGGAGGATATAAAGCTAATAGATCTGGTTATTGAACTGGTAGATTCCAGAGTGCCGTTGTCCAGCAGAAATCCCGATATTGATGAATTGGGAAAGAATAAATCCCGATTGATTTTGCTGAATAAAGCAGACCTTGCTGATAAAGCAGCAAACAAAAAATGGACTGAATTTTTTCAGAAAAAGGGATTTTATGTGCAGGAAGTAGATTCCCGAAGTGGAGCTGGGATGAAGGCGATCTCATCCATTATTCAGGAAGCTTGTAAGGAAAAAATTGAAAGAGACCTTAAACGTGGTATAAAAAACCGTCCGGTTCGTGCAATGGTTGTTGGCATTCCAAATGTAGGAAAGTCTACATTTATTAATACATATGCTGGAAAAGCATGCGCAAAGACGGGAAATAAACCAGGTGTGACAAAGGGAAAACAGTGGATTCGTTTAAATAAAAATGTGGAACTGTTAGATACTCCGGGTATTTTATGGCCGAAATTCGAAGATCAGGCTGTGGGAATGAGACTTGCGATGATTGGATCCATTAATGACGATATTTTGAATATTGATGAGCTTGCGCTTGAACTGATCCAATATCTCAGAGAGCAATATAAAGGTCTGCTGGAAAAACGTTATCATTGCGACGAATCCCAGGAAAAAGAACCGGTACAGATTCTGGAAGATATTGCCAGGGCACGTGGATGCCTGATAAAAGGCGGTGAACTGGATTACGCAAAAGCAGCAGCATTGTTGATGGATGATTTCCGAAGTGGGAAATTGGGCAGAGTAACCCTTGAATTTCCGGAAAAATTAAAAGAGGAATAAAAGAATGGGGAAATCAATTTCTGAGATAAAAAAAGAACTGGAACAGGCAGCATTTTCAGATTTGCCACAAAAAATGCTGTCTTATGAAGCGGATGAAAGAAAAGGTGTGCAGAATCTTTTATTATCATTTCGAAAAAAAATACAGCAGGAAGAGAACGAGCAGATCAGATTGGAAAAGATGCTGGAATATGAGAGAAAGTATGAAGCATATCGATATATCTGCGGTATAGATGAAGCAGGACGGGGACCGCTTGCCGGACCGGTGGTGGCAGGAGCTGTAATTCTTCCGGAAGGATGTAAAATCCGTTATTTGAACGATTCCAAAAAATTATCTGCTGCCAGACGCGACATGCTTTTCGATGAAATTCAGGAAAAGGCAGTTGCAGTTGGCGTGGGAATCGTATCACCGGCACGTATTGATGAAATAAATATTTTACAGGCAACGTATGAGGCAATGAGGCAGGCGATTAAAATGTTGGCTGTGCCGCCGGAATTGTTGTTAAATGATGCTGTAACAATTCCGGAAGTGACAATACCACAAGTGCCGATTATAAAAGGAGATGCCAAAAGTATGTCCATAGCGGCTGCCAGCATTATAGCAAAAGTAACAAGGGACCGCATGATGGAAGAGTATGACAGTCTGATGCCGGAATATGGTTTTGCATCGCACAAGGGATATGGATCTGCATCCCATATAGAGGCATTAAAACAATATGGTCCGTCACCTATTCACAGAAAGACTTTTATTACTCATTTTGTAGATGTATAAGAAGGAGCGCAATTGAATCGAAGAGATATCGGGAAGCGGTACGAGGAGATGGCGGTCAGATATCTGGAAGAACAGCATTATCAGATACTTGAACAAAATTATCAGATTCGTACAGGCGAGATAGATGTGATTGCAAAGGATGGAAACTGCCTTGTATTTTTAGAGGTAAAATACAGGCAAAACGATAAAATGGGAGATCCACTGGAAGCCGTAGATAAACGTAAGCAGAGAAAAATTTATCAGACGGCGCAGTATTATTTATATCAGAGAAATATTCAGGATCATCCCTGTAGATTTGATGTGATAGGTATCACAGGAACACGGATACAACATATAAAAAATGCCTTTGGTGCATGGTGAAAGATTCAGGAGATTTCTTATGGAAACAGTGACAGATCAGAATCATCAGATATTAATTAAGAGAAAAGGAACAGAACCGGTAATAAGGATTCATGAAAAGGATGGAATATACTGGTTAACATATCCGGAACTGGAGAAAGAGAAAAAGATTTTACATGGATTTTCTACCCGTCTAGGTGGCGTCAGCAAAGAACATCTTTATAGTATGAATCTCAGCTTTTCCAGAGGAGACAAAGAGGAAAACGTAAAAGAAAATTTCAAAAGAATTGCCTCTGCTATAGGGTTTTTGGAAGAACATATGGTATTTAGTCATCAGACTCATACGGCCAATATTCGCAAAGTTACAAAAGATGACTGGGGAAAAGGCTATATAAAAGAACGTGATTATTCAGATGTGGATGGGTTAATTACAAATGAACCAGAAGTAGTGCTGACTACTTTTTTTGCTGACTGTGTACCCATTTTTCTTGTAGATCCTGTAAAAAATGCAATTGGTCTGGTTCATTCTGGCTGGAGAGGAACTGTGGGTAAAATCAGTCAGGCAGCAATTCTGAGAATGCAGGAAGAGTATGGAAGCAGACCGGAAGATATTCTGGCGGCTGTAGGACCTTCTATTTGTCAGGATTGTTATGAGGTGAGCCGTGATGTGATCTTAGAGTTTCAACAGCATTTTGAACAGATGCATTGGAAAGAGCTTTTTTACGAAAAGCCGAATGGAAAATATCAACTGAATCTGTGGAAAGCAAATGAGATCATTTTAACGGAAGCAGGGGTAAGAAAAGAGCATATATCCGTAACGGATCTGTGCACCTGCTGCAATCCCCAGCTGTTGTATTCCCACAGAGCATCCGAAGGAAAGCGCGGAAATCTGGCGGCATTTTTAATGCTTCGATAAAGAAGAAAGGACTGGCATGTGCCAGTCCTTCTATTATTTTTGAATACGCTTGAGGAGTTTCTGAATTTTTTCGGTTGGACTGATAATTGGTTCAATGGAAATATCATGGTTCAAGCTGTCCATAATGCTTGCTGTGAACTTTGTCATATCTGCTTCTACATAATATGGTTTGGTTAAAAGTTCAGGAGCACGATAATTCAGATTTGTGGTAATTACCTTGTAGATGTATTCTTTTTCATAGAATTCATCAAATTTCTCGAATCCATCGGTGAACAGACCAAATGTAGTGCAGACAAAGACGCGTCTTGCCTTACGGTCTTTCAGCTGTTTTGCTACATCAAGCATACTTTCTCCGGAAGAAATCATGTCATCCACAATAACAACATCTTTACCTTCTACGGAAGAACCAAGGAATTCATGAGCAACGATTGGGTTCTTGCCATTTACAATTACAGAATAGTCACGACGTTTGTAGAACATACCCATATCGACACCAAGGATAGTAGAAAAATAAACGGCACGACCCATAGCACCTTCATCCGGGCTGATAATCATAAGATGATCGCTGTCAATGCTGAAATCTGGTGTGGTATCAATGATAGCCTTCAGGAACTGATAAGTTGGCATGAAAGTATCAAAACCAATCAGAGGAATGGCGTTTTGTACACGTGGATCATGGGCATCAAATGTGATAATATTGCTGACACCAAGATCTGCAAGTTCCTGCAGTGCAAGTGCACAGTCCAGAGATTCACGTCCAGAACGTTTATGCTGACGACCTTCATAAAGAAATGGCATAATAACATTCAGCCTTTTTGCCTTTCCGTCTGTGGCAGAGATAATACGCTTGAGATCCTGAAAATGATTATCTGGTGACATATGGTTTTCCTGACCAAATACTTTATAGGTCAGGCTATAGTTCGTTACGTCTGCAAAAATATATAAGTCACTTCCACGTACAGAGGAATTGATGATACCCTTTCCTTCTCCGGTACCAAATCTAGGGCAGACACAATCTAACATATATGTATCTTCAGAGTATCCTTTGTAGTGAATATTTTGAATATCCTGTGTTGGGTTTGTGTGACGAAATTCAACCAGATGCTCATTCACTTTTGTAGCAAAATCCTTACAGCCTTCTAAAGCTGCAATTTTTAGTGGTGCGATAGGTAACGCATTTCGTAATGTATCAAACTGATCAGTCATACATGCCTCCATATTTAATGATGATAAAATCCTAACTCACTTGACAGTATAGTGGCTCTTTGAAGTTACGTCAAGAACATTGTCGTATTTTGCTTTAAAAATATAAGATTGCAATTTATGGGCAATTTTAGTATGATATAAACGGATATTTTTTGATCAGCAATAAAAACTGAGTCATTTTTAAGAAAATGAACAGATAACAGGAGTAGTATCCAGATGAAGAAACATATAATCAGTCATATTATAAATGGAAGCATTGCAGAGGAAATGGAAATTGAGCCAGGAGACGAACTGGTATCTATTAACGATCAACCGGTAGGAGATATTCTGGACTATCGTTACCTCTGTAATGAAGAATATCTGACCGTAGTGATACGTAAGCAAGACGGAGAAGAATGGGAACTGGAAATTGAAAAGGAATTTGAAGAAGATCTTGGAATAGAATTTGAGAATGGAATGATGGATGACTATCATTCGTGTCATAATAAATGCATTTTCTGTTTTATTGATCAGATGCCGCCAGGAATGCGGGATACACTTTATTTTAAAGACGATGATTCGCGGCTTTCTTTTTTACAGGGAAATTATATTACTCTGACAAATTTAAAAGAAGAAGACATTCAGCAGATTATTCAATATCATTTGTCTCCAATTAATATTTCTTTTCAGACAATGAATCCACAGCTTCGCTGTAAAATGCTTCATAATCGTTTTGCGGGTGAGTCATTGAAAAAAGTAGATCGTTTTATAGAAGCAGGTATAGAGATCAATGGGCAGATCGTACTGTGCAAAGGTATTAACGACGGAAAAGAACTGGAGTATACGATAGAACAGCTCACCAGATATCTGCCGAATCTTACCAGTGTATCTGTGGTGCCGGTGGGGCTTACTAAATTTCGTGATGGCTTATATCCACTGGAACCATTTAACAAAGAAGATGCAATGGAAGTTCTCGATACGATCCATAAATGGCAGAACAAGATCATGGAAGAACATCATACGCATATGATACATGCTTCAGACGAATGGTATATTCTGGCTGAGAGAGAACTGCCGGAAGAAGACAATTATGACGGCTATCCGCAGCTGGAAAATGGGGTTGGCATGATCCGACTGTTTCTGACAGAAGTAGCAGAGGCACTTGCTTTACTGGAAGGAGATGATCGGCGTCATACGGTATCTGTAGCAACAGGACTTCTGGCAGAACCATATATTCATAAGGCAGCTACCAAGATACAGGTTCAATTTCCTAATATAACAGTACACGTCTACCCGATTATCAATAAATTCTTTGGAGAAAAAATTACGGTTGCAGGTCTTTTGACCGGACAGGATTTAAAAGAACAGCTAACCGGAAAAGAATTGGGAGAACAGCTGTTTCTGAGCTGTAATGTATTAAGGGACGGCGAAGATGTATTCCTGGATGATATGACAACGACAGAGCTTGAGAACGCTTTGCAAACCAAGATAGGTATTATAAAATCAGACGGAAAGGACTTTGTGCATGCAATTCTTCTGGATGAACTTTCTTCTGGAAGAGAAAAGCAGCCATATGAGGTGAAAAAATATGAGTAAACCAATTGTAGCAATTGTAGGGCGGCCGAACGTGGGAAAATCCACATTATTTAATGCTTTGGCCGGAGAAAATATTTCTATTGTAAAAGATACTCCTGGAGTGACCAGAGACCGTATTTATGCAGATGTAGAATGGTTGAATTATACATTTACATTGATTGATACTGGTGGTATTGAACCGGACAGTAATGATATTATTCTGTCTCAGATGAGAGAACAGGCACAGATTGCGATTGATACAGCAGATGTGATTCTGTTTATGGTAGATGTTAAGCAGGGGCTTGTAGATTCTGACTCTAAAGTAGCGGATATGCTGCGTCGTTCTCACAAACCTGTCGTATTGACGGTTAATAAAGTCGATCATCACGAAAAATTTATGGCAGATGTGTATGAATTCTATAATCTTGGAATTGGTGATCCATTCCCAATTTCATCTGCAAACAAACAGGGACTTGGAGATCTTCTGGATAAAGTGATTTCATTATTCCCGGAATCAGACATGGAAGAAGAAGACGATGACAGACCAAAGGTTGCAGTAGTCGGAAAACCAAATGTTGGAAAATCTTCTATTATTAATAAGCTGTTGGGTGAAAACCGCGTGATTGTATCAAACATTGCAGGAACAACCAGAGACGCCATTGACACAGAAGTAAACTGGGACGGAAAAGAATACGTATTCATAGATACGGCCGGACTTAGACGTAAGAACAAAATAAAAGAAGAATTGGAGCGTTACAGCATTATTCGTACTGTTACGGCAGTGGAACGAGCTGATGTGGTAGTAGTTGTTATAGATGCAACAGAAGGCGTAACAGAACAGGATGCTAAGATTGCAGGTATCGCTCATGACAGAGGAAAAGGAATTCTTGTCTGTGTAAATAAATGGGATGCCATTGAAAAAGATGATAAGACGATTTATAGATACACGAACAAAGTAAGAGAAATTCTGTCTTTTATACCATATGCAGAAATTATGTTCATATCGGCAGAAACCGGACAGCGTTTACCGAAGTTATTTGAAAAAATCGACATGATTATCGAAAATCAGACCATGAGAATTGCAACAGGTGTATTGAATGAGATCATGTCCGAAGCGATTGCTCTTCAGCAGCCACCATCAGATAAAGGTAAGAGATTAAAATTGTATTATATTACGCAGGTAGCAGTAAAGCCACCTACATTCGTTATTTTTGTAAATGACAAAAAACTAATGCATTTCTCTTATACCAGATATCTGGAAAATAAAATCCGAGATACATTTGGATTCAAAGGAACATCGTTGAAATTTATTATTCGTGAAAGAAAGGATAATGAATAAAATGAGTATTCGGATTATTTGTCTGGCAATCGGATATGTATTCGGGCTGTTTCAGACAAGCTATATTATAGGGAAAAAGCATGGAATAGACATTCGCAATTATGGAAGTGGAAATGCCGGTACGACAAATATGATGCGTACAATGGGAACCAAAGCGGGCTTACTTACTTTTGCCGGAGACTGCATGAAATGTATTCTTGCAGTCACACTGGTCAGGATATTGTTTCGAGATTCGTACGCATCTATGATGCCTTTGCTGGTTCTTTATACAGCGGCTGGTGTGATTCTTGGGCATAATTTTCCATTTTATCTGCATTTCCGAGGAGGAAAGGGAATTGCGGCTACAGCAGGACTGGTACTTTCTTTTCATCCTGTAATGGCAGTGTTAGGAATCATTGCCTTTTTCGGCATTTTTTTCACGACACATTATGTTTCGTTGGGATCTTTGGTAGTTTATGCAGCGATATTAATAGAAATGGTTGTGTTTGGTCAAATGGGATGGTTTGGAATGTCTCAGAATCATCTCACAGAAATGTACATTTTAATGGTTCTTCTGACTGCGCTAGCGTATTGGAAACACAGAGGAAATATAAAACGTTTACTTAATGGAACAGAACGAAAAACATATTTGACTAAGAAGAGTCAGCAATAACCTGACAGGAGGTGCTACAAATGGCTAGAATAGGTATTTTAGGAGCAGGAAGCTGGGGGACAGCGCTGGCAATATTACTGCATGACAACGGACATGATGTGGTAGTATGGTCAATTCACGAGGCGGAAGTGGAAATGCTGAATACGACAAGACGACATGAAAGCAAGCTGCCTGGAGTTGAGATTCCGGAAGGAATCAGATTTACAACGGATATGAAGGATACTATGTCAGATAAAGATGTCTGTGTACTTGCGGTGCCGTCACCATTTATCAGAAGTACCTGCCAGAAGATGAAAGAATATGTGCGGGCAGGTCAGATTATTGTAAATGTTGCAAAAGGAATAGAAGAAAGTACGCTTTATACTCTGACAGATATCATTGAAGAAGAAATGCCATATGCAGATGCCTGTGTCTTGTCCGGACCAAGTCATGCAGAAGAAGTAAGCCGGAGACTTCCAACAACCTGTGTAGTCAGTTCACGAACCAGAAAAACAGCGGAGTATCTGAGAAGCGTTTTTGTCAGTCCGGTATTTCGTGTTTATATCAGCCCGGATATGCTGGGGATTGAACTTGGCGGTGCATTGAAAAATGTCATTGCATTAGCAGCAGGTACCGCAGATGGATTAGGATATGGTGATAATACGAAAGCAGCTTTGATTACCCGTGGTATTGCGGAAATTGCCAGACTTGGAATCAAGATGGGCGGAAAGCCGGAGACTTTTTACGGACTTGCCGGTATCGGCGATTTGATTGTTACCTGCGCAAGTGTACACAGCAGAAACAGAAAAGCAGGTTATCTGATTGGAAAAGGGCATACCATGGAAGAAGCTATGAAAGAAGTTCAGATGGTAGTAGAAGGTGTGTACTCGGCCAGGGCTGCATTGGCACTTGCTACAAAATATCAGGTGGAAATGCCGATTGTAGAACAGGTAAATAAAGTATTGTTTGAAAACAAGAATGCAGAGCAGGCAGTAAAAGAATTGATGCTTAGAGATAAAAAAATTGAATCCGATGATACGCAATGGTAAAGAAAATACGTTTTGCTCTTGACGTTGGCGGAAAATGGGTGTATATTCATACTAACACGCATTAATCCGTTAAAGTGAAAAAGAAAAGAAAAAGCGAGGAACGTATTATGAAGAAAATTACAAAAAAAATGATAACTGCTGGTGTGGCAGCAACAATGGCAGCTTCTCTTGGAATCGTTGCAAACGCAGAAGATGCTACATATAAAGTAGGTATCTGTCAGTTGATTCAGCATGAAGCTCTGGATGCAGCTACACAGGGATTTCAGGATGCCCTGACAGAAAAACTGGGAGATCGTGTTACTTTCGATGTACAGAATGCTTCTGGTGAATCGGTAAACTGCTCTACGATTATTAATGGATTCGTTTCTGATCAGGTAGACTTAATCCTTGCAAATGCAACAGGCGCTCTGCAGGCAGCAGTAGCCGGAACAACAGACATTCCAATTCTTGGAACTGCAGTTACAGATTACGCAACAGCACTTGACATTGATGGCTGGACAGGTACAGTCGGAGGCAATGTATCCGGTACTTCAGACTGTGCACCACTTGACCAGCAGGCTGCAATGATCCTGGAACTGGTGCCTGATGCAAAAACAGTTGGCATGTTATATTGTTCAGCAGAACCAAATTCTGAATATCAGGTAAATGCTGTTACAGAAGCTTTAAAAGAACTGAATCCGGATCTGGAAATTAAAAATTATACTTTTGCAGATTCCAATGATATTTCTTCCGTTGCTACATCTGCCACAGAATGTGATGTTGTATATATACCTACAGATAATACGGCAGCAAATAATACAGAAGCAATTAACAATGTAATGGATCCTGCCGGAGTTCCTGTTATTACAGGTGAAGCTGGTATCTGCCAGGGATGTGGTATTGCTACATTGTCAATCAGTTACTATGACCTTGGTTATACAACTGGTGAAATGGCATATGAAATTTTGGAAGAGGGCGCTGATATTTCTACTATGGAAGTACGGTATGCACCAAATGTAACAAAACAGTATGTACCTGACAGATGTGAAAAACTTGGTATCACAGTATCAGATGATTATGAAGCAATTGAGGCTGCAGAATAATTAAAATAAAGACGAACGGACTGTCACAGACGGGACATATTCTGTCTGTGGCAGTTTCCTTTGCGTCCTGGAAACGATAAGTTTCGGAATAAAAAAATATTTTGGGAGGGTTTAAAACGTGAATATTTCCTCACTCATTAATGCATTGCCAGGAGCCTGCGCCCAAGGACTGATCTGGGGAATTATGGCAGTTGGTGTGTATATTACTTATAAAATTCTTGATCTGGCAGATCTGACAGTAGACGGTACGATGTGTACCGGAGGTGCGGTCTGTGTTATGCTGATCATGGCAGGTTTTCCTGTCCCGGTTGCGCTGGCTGGAGCGTTCGGCGCAGGGATGTTAGCGGGACTTGCTACCGGTATTTTTCACACTGTCATGGGAATACCTGCAATTCTTGCCGGAATATTAAGTCAGCTTGGCTTATATTCTATTAATCTTCGTATTATGGGAAGTAAAGCAAATCAGGCAATCAGTGTGGACAAATATAATTTGCTGGTTTCTCTTCGTTACATTAAGAATGTTGCATTTTATAAGAATTCGATTTTTGTTGTAGTTGTGTTTATTGTAGTTATTATCGCACTGTTATACTGGTTTTTTGGTACGGAGCTGGGCTGCTCCATTCGTGCAACCGGATCCAATCCAAACATGTCCAGAGCCCAGGGAATTAACACAAATGTCAGCAAAATTATTGGTCTGATGCTTTCCAATGGAATTGTGGCTCTCTCAAGCGGATTATATGCCCAGTATCAGGGATTCGCAGATGTCAATATGGGACGAGGAGCAATTGTAATCGGACTGGCTGCAGTTATTATCGGAGATGTGCTGTTTGGCAAGTTCACAAAGAATTTTGCGGCAAAACTTTTTGCTGTGGCTGCCGGAGCAATTGTATATTATCTGGTACTGCAGGTTGTATTGTGGCTTGGTCTGAATACCAATGATTTAAAATTATTATCTGCATTGGTTGTAGCATTATTCCTTGCTTTACCTTATATGAAAAAGCAGTATTTCCAGAAAAATACATCCAAAGGAGGCAATCGACGTGCTTAAACTGGTAGATATCAGAAAAACATTCAATCCAGGAACTGTGAATGAAAAAAAGGCATTAAATGGTCTGAATCTGGAATTGAAAGAAGGCGATTTTGTCACGGTAATTGGTGGAAACGGTGCAGGAAAATCCACAATGCTGAATGCGATTGCAGGTGTATGGCCTGTGGATGAAGGGGAAATTCTAATTGATGGAATCAATGTGACAAAGCTTTCAGAACATAAAAGAGCAAAATATCTTGGCCGTGTTTTCCAGGACCCGATGACGGGAACTGCAGCTACGATGGAGATTGAAGAGAATATGGCACTTGCAGCGAGAAGAGGGCTGCGTCGTACCCTGAAAAGCGGAATTAATGAGGCGGAAAGAGAACGCTATAAAGAAAAACTGAAAATATTAGATCTTGGTCTTGAAGATCGCCTGACAGCAAAAGTCGGACTTCTGTCAGGAGGACAGCGTCAGGCTCTTACACTCCTTATGGCTACATTAACAAAGCCGAAAGTTCTGCTTCTGGATGAACATACAGCAGCACTTGACCCTAAGACAGCAGCAAAAGTACTGTCAGCAACAGATAAAATCATAGAGAGAGATCATCTGACTGCAATTATGATTACACATAACATGAAAGATGCTATTGCACATGGAAATCGATTAATTATGATGCATGAAGGAAGAATTATTTATGATGTAGAAGGCGAAGAAAAGAAAAATCTTCACGTTTCGGACCTTCTTAATAAGTTCGAACAAGTGAGTGGCGGCGAATTTGCAAACGACCGTATGATGCTTACTTAATGGAACAAAAATGGATTATAATAGAGGCGTTGCAGAAAAAAATGTCTGCGATGCCTCTATTGTTCTGAAAAAAGAACAACAGAAAAGCATTGTTAATTATTTGTTTAATCTAGATTATATGAATATTAAGTGTTATACTAAAAACGTATCAATTGCAGACAAAAAATATATGTTTACTATATTTCTATAGAGTGCAGAGGATAGAAAGATTGAAAAGCAAATATAGATCTGCATAGAAAAGGATAAGGAAGGTGAGCAATTGGAAAACTATACTAAGTATAAGTTAAAAAGTACTGATGAACTGGCTTCCCTGCTGACAGATAAGGATAACCTGTTTGTTATTGCTTGCAACAAGTGCTTCAAAGAATTTGAGAGCGTTGATGAACCAGATGGCGATGAGTTTGTCAGGTTTGCGGAAGAACAAGGTAAACATGTTACAGGAATTGCGAAGGTCGATTTTTTATGTAACAAAATGCACACAGAAAAAGAATTGCCGGATATGATACCGGAAGATGCGGAAAACATTGTTGTGATTTCCTGTGGTTTGGGTATACAGACTGTTGCGGATCTGGCAGGAAGACCTGTGATTGCAGCCAGTAATTCATTAAACTACAGAGGACATCATGGAATGGCATTGACAAAGAAGAGCTGTGATGCCTGTGCTCAGTGTTATCTGAACATTACCGGCGGTGTATGTCCGATCGTGGACTGTTCTAAGAGCCTTGTGAATGGACAGTGCGGCGGTGCAAAGAATGGAAAATGTGAAGTAGATCCGAATAAAGACTGTGCGTGGGAAAAGATTTACCAGAGACTGGAAAAACAGGGACGTCTGGAAGAATTTTTGAACCAGCCGATACAGATCAGAGACTACTCAAAAGTTAATTTTAAATTTGTAAATGATTATGTAAAATCTATTCGAGAGAACAGACTGGAAGGATATTATGGCGGTGTGCATCCATCTGAAAGAAAAGAATTTACAGAACATCTCCCATTGGTGACATTCCCGGATCCGGATACTGTGGTGATTCCATTATCCATGCATGCGGGTGCTCCTGCAAATCCTGTGGTACAGGTTGGAGATACAGTAAAAGTAGGTCAGGTAATTGGCGAGGCAGCCGGATTTATCAGCGCTCCGGTTCATTCCAGTGTCAGTGGAACGGTAACAGCTATTGAGAATCATAAGCATGCAACAAGAGGTGAGTGCTTATCTGTAGTCATTAAATCTGATGGAAAAAATACTCTGCACGAATCTGTAAAACCGAACAAAGATCTTGAAAGCCTTACACCGGATGAGATTGTTGAAATTGTAAAAAATGCCGGTATCGTAGGTATGGGTGGAGCAGGTTTCCCAACATCTGTAAAATTAAAACCACCAAAACCAATCGATACAATCCTTTTAAATGGATGTGAGTGCGAGCCATTGCTGACAGCTGACCACAGAGTGCTGTTAGAATATGCAGATGATGTGATCTTTGGCCTGAAAGCAATGATTAAGACGGTCAATGCAGAAAAAGGTTTAATTGTAATCGAAGACAATAAGCCAGATGCCATCGAATTAATGCAGTCTAAGGTAGCTGATATTGATAATATTGAAGTTGTTGTGGCTAAGACAAAATATCCACAGGGTGCTGAAAAAATGCTGATCAAGCGTGTATTAAAGAGACAGGTGCCAAGTGGAGGACTTCCTGCAGATGTAGGATGCGTAGTTGGAAATATCAGTACAACAAAAGCAATTTCTGATGCAATTCAGAAAGGAATGCCATTAATTGAACGTGTCGTAACAGTTACTGGTGAAAAACTGAAAAATCCAGGAAACTTTATCGTGAAGATTGGTACCAACACCAGCGATCTGATTGAATATTGTGGTGGTGTAACAGATGAAGATGTTCTGTTTAAAGCAGGTGGTCCTATGATGGGATTTGTTCTTCCGGATACGAATGTGCCGATTATGAAGGGTTCAAATGGTATTATTGCAGTTGAGCCGGATGAAACTAAAGAAGAATCCTGCATTAAATGTGGTCGTTGCGTAGATGTCTGCCCAATGGAACTTTCACCACTGTATTTTGCAAAATATGCAGATGAAGAAAACTGGCAGGGAATGAAAGATAAACATGTCATGGATTGCGTAGAATGTCGTTGCTGTGAATATATCTGTTCATCCAAGATCCCAATTGTATCTAAGATCAAAGCCGGTAAAGCGGTAGTAAGGGGGATGAAGTAAGATGTTAATTACAGAATTAAAATCCAAAGAGACAATCACATCTCTGGTAAATGGAAAGAAAGTTTTCATTATCAACTGCCATGGATGTAAGGAAGTGCATTTCCCTGAAAAAGAAGCAGAGGCATTTGAAAAAGAGTTGGCTGCGGATGGAAATGTAACCGGCATTATGACAAAAGATTATATCTGTAATCCGGAAAACATGAAATTACGTCTGGAAAAACATATGGAAGAAATTAAGGAGGCAGATGTTGTCCTGGTATGTTCCTGTGGTGTTGGTGTTCAGACAGTTTCAGAATACCTGGAAGATAAAAAAGTGTATGCAGCATGTGATACTTACCCATTGCCTGGTTTCCAGGGTGTTACACCACTGGAATATGATTGCAAGCAGTGCGGTGAATGTTACTTGAATTTAACGGGCGGTATCTGCCCGATCACAGCCTGCTCCAAGAGTTTGGTTAACGGACAGTGTGGCGGATCTAAAAATGGTAAATGCGAAGTGGACAGCAATATGGAGTGTGGCTGGGAACGCATTTACAGACGTCTGGCGCAAATTGGACGTCTGGATGTACTGAAATGCCCGGTACAGGTTCGTAATTATGCAACAGATGATGAAGTATCAAAATAGGGAAAACCTAAATTTATAAATGAATGGAGCAATGTAAAATGAAAATTACTGAGTTATTTAAACAAGGTGAATTTGTAGTATCGGCAGAAGTAGGACCGCCAAAAGGAATTCATATTGAAGGATTATTAGAAGAAGCAAAAACATATCTGAGCGGTATTACAGCTGTGAATGTAACAGATAATCAGTCCTCAGTTATGCGTCTTGGATCTCTTGCAACATGTAAGGCATTAAAAGACGAAGGACTTACACCAATTTTCCAGTTAACCTGTCGTGACAGAAACCGTATTGCACTGCAGTCTGATCTTTTAAGTGCAGCTATGCTTGGAATTGATAATATTCTTTGTCTGACTGGTGACCATACAAAGATGGGAGACCATCCACAGGCAAAACCGGTATTTGATCTGGATTCTGTTTCCTTACTGCATACTGTAAAACAGCTGGAATCAGGCGTAGATCTTGGCGGAAATGAACTGGTAGGAGAACCACCTAAATTTGCAAAAGGTGCAGTAGTATCCCCATGTAGTGATTCTGTAGATGCACAGCTGGCAAAGATGGAACGCAAAGTGATGGCCGGAGCTGATTATTTCCAGACTCAGGCTGTCTATGAACCGGAAAAATTCATCAAGTTTATGGAGAAAGCTAGCCAGTTTGGTAAGCCGGTGCAGCTTGGAATCGTAATTCCAAAATCTGCTGGTATGGCAAAATTCATGAACAAAAATGTTGCGGGTATTCACGTTCCGGATGAAATGATTGAAGAACTTGCTAAAGACAAAGAAAAGACAAAAGCTGGTATAACAGGTGTTGAAATTGCAGCGCGCATTATTAAAGAATGTAAGCCGTACTGCCAGGGAGTACATATTATGGCACTTGGCTGGGAATCTAAAGTTCCAGATTTGTTAAAACTGGCAGAAATCTAGAAAATATTTCTGGTATGTGAGAGGCGTTGTGTCTGCAAAATTCGGCAGACACAACGCTTTTGTAATATATTTCTAAATAATAAATAAAAAACAGTGGATTAATTGTAGCAAAAATAAAAAGAAATTCCTCATAAATGTCGAAAGATATTTTGTTCTTAAAAAAAAACAATTAGAAAAGCCTATATTTTGGCACTTTTGTGAAAATAAAATATTTCATTTATTGAGATTTATTTAACAGTATGTTATACTACGTAAAGGATGGGTGCTTAGATATATGCCTGTCACGTTCTTAACAAAAGTAGAAGGGAGGCGTAACATTCATGCATATCGTAAAAGATGAAAACGGAAATATTTGTGGACATGCACATGAACATGAGCATATGCACACACACACGTATGAACATAGTCATGCACACAGCCATGAACATGGACACGAAGATGATCATCATCATGATCATACGCAGACAGAAGAACATACACATTGTCACGAAAGTGATGCACATTGTCATGGTGAAGAAGGACATTGCCATAGCCATGAGGGACATTGCCACGAAGGACACTGCCACAGTCATGAAGGTCAGGCTGCACCGGCAAATCAGAATGAAGCACTTCTGCAGTATATGTTAGATCATAATACCCATCATGCAGCAGAATTGGATCAGATGGCACAGAAGCTTGCAGCTGACGGTCATGCTAATGCAGCTGAACAGATCCGCAAAGCAGTGGACGAGTTTCAGAAGGGCAATCTTTACCTGAGCCTTGCGTTATCACTGGTGAAAGAATAAAAAGCAGGAGGCGATGATATGTGTCTGGCAACAGTAGTAAATATCAATCAGCCTGACAGCATAGTTTTACAGTATGTCAGCAAAATTGAGGTAAACGGCAACCAGATCACACTGACAGATGTCATGGGTGAACAGAAAGTGGTAGAAGGAACCATTTCTATGGCAGATCTGACAGGTGGACGGGTAGAGATCAGAAGTAATTAACAGAAGATCCAGCCAGAAAGAATAAAAGTATCTGCGAATCTACTGAAGCAGATACGAAATACAGAACATCTAAGGAGATACGAATATGTCAGTAACAATAGCAGTTGCAGGAAAAGGCGGGGTCGGTAAGACTACATTATGTGGTTTGCTGATTCAGTATTTATGTGAAACAGGAAAACGTCCTGTATTAGCAGTGGATGCCGATGCAAATTCCAATTTGAACGAGGTACTCGGTGTGGATGTAGAGATGACACTGGGTGAGGTCAGAGAAGAAGTTGCAAGAGCGGAAATGAGTA
>CAKRON010000054.1 GCA_934373455.1 uncultured Marvinbryantia sp. | reverse complement strand
TCTCAGCACATTACCAACTGTCGGCCAGTGATATGCCGGAAGTTCCATAACGAATGGAGCCGGATCACCGGCGAACATCTTTGTTTTCTTTAAGATAATACCAGAAATAACAATTGCTGCGATTCCTACAAAGTAAGCACTTGGTGCTACCCAGGAAGCCCCATCAAACAGTGCACCTGCAATCAGTGCAATAATCGGAAGTTTTGCACCACAAGGAATAAAGGTTGTGGTCATAATGGTCATACGTCTGTCACGTTCATTCTCAATAGTTCTGGAAGCCATAACACCAGGAACACCACATCCGGTACCAATCAGCATCGGGATGAAAGATTTTCCGGAAAGTCCAAACTTACGGAAGATACGATCCATAATAAATGCCACACGTGCCATATAACCGCAGGATTCCAAAAATGCCAGGAAAATAAACAATACCAGCATCTGTGGTACGAAACCAAGTACCGCACCGACACCGGCCACAATACCATCCAGAATCAGTCCCTGCAACCAGTCAGCACAGTGAACGGCTGTCAACAGACTTTCAATGGCTGGTGGAATAATTTCACCAAACAGTACATCATTAGTCCAGTCCGTGACGAACGTACCTACTGTCGTAACGGATACGTAATATACAATATACATGATTACTGCGAAAATAGGCAGCGCCAAAAATCTGTTTGTTACAATACGGTCAATCTTATCGGAAACGGTAAGTTTCTCACCTGTTTTATTCTTTGTATAGCAGCTCTTGATAATAGAAGAGATATAGACATATCTTTCATTTGTGATAATACTTTCGGTATCATCATCCATCTTGCTTTCCAGTTCATTGATCTCAGCAGTTACATCCGGTGCAGATGTCATCTGTGCTTTGATCTTATCATCTCTTTCCAGAAGTTTGATCGCAAAAAATCTCTTTTGTTCTTCCGGAACAGCATATCCCAGTTTTCTTTCTACTTCACTAATCACAGCTTCTACATCAGACTGGAACTCGTGAACCGGAGCCGAAATCTTTTTACTCTGAGCAACCTTCACTGCCTTTTCAGCTGCTTCTTTGATACCGGTACCCTTTAATGCCGAAATCTTCACAACTTCACATCCCAGTGCCTTGCTCAGTTTGTCGATATGTATCTTATCTCCTTTTTTTTCCACAATGTCCATCATATTGACAGCCATGACAACCGGGATTCCCAGTTCCATCAACTGTGTGGACAGATACAGGTTTCTTTCCAGGTTCGTTCCATCGATGATATTCAGGATAGCATCTGGTCTTTCCGCGATCAGATAATTTCTTGCCACTACTTCTTCCAGTGTATATGGCGATAAAGAATAAATACCTGGAAGGTCCATGATGGTGACATCCTTATGGCCTTTTAACTTTCCTTCTTTCTTTTCTACTGTAACACCCGGCCAGTTACCAACAAATTGATTGGAACCTGTCAGTGCATTAAACAGTGTCGTTTTACCGCAGTTTGGGTTACCTGCAAGTGCAATCTTGACTGACATAATTTTTACTCCTTCTTGTTATATGAGTCTATATTTTTATGTTGTTATCTCACTTTTGTTATAAGATGCTATGATTTATTAGTTTTACCAAACTTATAATCAAAAAAAATTATTCTACTTCGATCATTTCAGCATCCGCTTTACGAAGAGATAATTCATAATCTCTCACGGTCACTTCTATCGGATCTCCAAGCGGTGCAACTTTTCTCACATATACCTGCACACCTTTTGTAATTCCCATATCCATAATACGTCTCTTAACCGGGCCTTCTCCGTGCAGTCTCTTTACCGTCACAGTTTTTCCCACAGAAACATTCTTTAATGTGTTCATAAATTCTCCTTCCCAAATTAAACCATGATCTTATTAGCCATTGTCTTGTCAATGGCAACTCTTGATTCTTTGATATTAATAATAAGATTGCCGGCGTTCTCGGAGACTACTATCACTATTGCGCCAACAACAAAACCGAGGCTCTCCAGGAAACGTCTTGTCTCTGACTTGCCTCCCACTTTTTTAATCGTGCATTCTTCACCTGTTTTGGCCATCGTTAACGGCATATGCTCACCTCTCCTTTATTTAACCTTTCAATGACTACGTTGTAAGTATATGCTAACACCAATTAGTTGTCAAGAATAAATTTTAGAAAATGCACACCAATGGGGACGGAGTTTTCTGGCTCATAAGATCCCGAAAACTCCGTCCCCATTGGTTGGCCCCCGGTTGCCCGTTGCCTGGTTTATTTTCTTTTTGCGCAGCCGCGCATTCCAATTGTGGTATAACAAATTACTTTATCAAACAGTGTCAGCATTGCCGGTAACAGTACCAGTACAATGATCATACTGATGATCGCACCACGGCACAGCAGAATTACGATCGAACGAATCATATCAATATTCGAATACAGTGCCACGCCAATCGTCGCTGCAAACAGACTCAATCCACTGGTCAGAATCGACTTGAAGGAAGTCTTATGGGCAATGGAAATTGCCTCATGTTTTTCTTTGCCCGCCATACGTTCCGTCTTATAACGGTTCGTCATCAGAATCGCATAGTCTACCGTTGCACCCAGCTGAATCGTTCCTACTACAATCGGTGCCACGAATGGCTGGGAAATTCCGCGGTAATAAGAGAACGCCATGTTTACAAAGATGGCAAATTCAATTACTGTTACCAGAATTGCCGGCAGTGAAATCGATTTAAATACAATCATAACGATTACAAAGATCGCCAGTATAGATACTGTATTTACCGTTACCAGATCGACACTGGTCGTATCTTCCAGGTCTTTCATCAGAGGTGCTTCTCCGATTACCATTCCTGTCGGGTCATAAGATTTTACGATGTCATTGATGGATGCAATCTGTGCGTTGACTTCATCTGTTGCTGCTGAATAATCAGAGCATACAAACATGATCTCATAGTTATCTGATTTCAGTTTGGAAGTCAGCTTCTTCGGCATCATACTATCCGGAATCATCTCACCGGTTACAGAGTTTAAGCCAAGTGCCCATTTCACACCATCCACGTCTTCCACTTGATTCAGAATCTCTTTTTTGGATTTTGCATCCAAGCTGCTGTCTACCATGATCAGATGCACATTACTCATATGAAACTCGTCTGACAGCTTCTTATTGGCAATTGCACTGTCCAAAGTATCCGGAAGTCCACTGTCAATGTTGTAGTACAGCTCTACACCATTATTTCCATTCAGTGCCGGCACAAAAGCAACAACAAACAGAATCAGCCAGATCCAGGTATGCTTTATAATAAAATTAGATATCTTATCCATAGATGGGAGTAATGGTTTGTGTCTGGTCTTATCAATCGCTTTTTCAAAAATCAAAATCATAGAAGGTAATACGGTAACACAACAAATCACACCAATCACTACACCCTTAATCATGACAATACCCAGGTCACGTCCCAGTTCAAATGTCATGAAAATCAGTGCTGCAAAACCAGCTACCGTAGTAACTGAACTGCCTGCTACAGAGATAAATGTATTGGCAATGGCTTCTGCCATTGCATCATTACGGTTCTCATAATTCGGTTTAGCTTCCTCGTAACTGTGAAGAAGGAAAATGGAATAGTCCATGGTAACACCCAACTGCAATACTGCAACCAGTGCCTGTGTAATATAGGAAATCTGCCCCAGGAAAATATTCGTTCCCATATTGTATACGACAGCAAATCCTATACTTGACAGGAAAATAAATGGAAGTACAAAGGAATCTGTGGTCAAGAGCAGCACCAGTAATGACAATACTGCTGCAATCACAACATAAACCGGCATTTCCTGAAGTGCCAGGTTCTTAATATCTGTAACGACCCCACTCATACCACTGATGAAGCATTCTTTTCCCACCATCTTACGCATGTCAGTGATGGCTTCCATGGTCTCATCTGCGGAAGTCGTATTATCAAACAATGCAATCATCATGGTTGCATCCCCCTGGAAGAATGCATTTCTGATGCTGTCCGGAATCATAGATACCGGAACACTTAAATCCAGCATATCATCATACCATAACACTTCTTTTACATGATTGATCGTCTCCAGATCCGCTTCCAATGCAGCCGCATCCTTATTATCCATGCCTTCTACAATGACCATGGAAAAAGCTCCCATGCCAAATTCATCTACCATAATATCCTGTCCGGATACCGTTTCCAGCGAATCCGGCAGATAACTTAAAATATCATAATTTACTCTTGTATTTAAATACCCGATCGCAGACGGCACCAAAAGTGCCAGTGCCAGAATAAAGATCAGGAAACGTCCTTTTGCAATCGCCTTGCCTATTTTTTTCATAATTCTTTACACCTCTTACTTTACATTTCTGTTCGATACACCAGTCAGGAATTCAGAATATGCATAAATTCTTCTCCTGTAATTGTCTCTTTCTCATACAGATAATTTGCCAGTTCATCCAGCTTTTCTCTGTTTTCCAACAGAATCTGACCTGCTTTTTCGTGCTGTCTCTTTACCAGTTCCACAACCTTTTTATCTATCAGGGTCTGAGTCTCTGCCGAACAACTCAAAGATGTATCTCCACCCAGATACTGATTGGTCACTGCTTCCATGGCCACCATGTCAAATTCCTGACTCATACCATAGCGGGTAATCATTGCTCTGGCCAGCTTGGTTGCCTGTTCAATATCATTCGAAGCACCTGTGGTAATCGAACCAAATACCACTTCTTCTGCTGCACGTCCTGCTGTATAAGTAGCAATCTTGTTCTCCATTTCTTCCTTGGTCATGAGATAATGATTTCCCTCATCTACCTGCATGGTATAGCCAAGAGCCCCAGATGTTCTCGGCACAATCGTAATCTTCTGAACCGGTGCTGAATTCGTCTGCTTTGCAGCTACCAGCGCATGACCGATTTCATGGTACGATACCACACGTTTCTCATGATCTGTCAGAATTGCATTCTTCTTCTGATATCCTGCAATTACCACTTCTATGCTTTCTTCCAGATCAGCCTGCGTGGCAAATTTTCTGCCGTCCCGTACAGCACGAAGAGCCGCTTCATTTGTGATATTCGCAAGCTCTGCTCCTGATGCGCCGGATGCCATTCTGGCAATCTTGGTAAAATCTACATTATCTGCCAGTTTGATCTTCTTTGCATGTACCTTCAGAATCTCTTCTCGTCCTTTTAAATCTGGAAGTTCAACCGGTACACGGCGGTCAAAACGTCCCGGACGAAGAAGCGCCGGATCCAGGGATTCCGGACGGTTTGTTGCAGCCAGGATAATGACTCCATTATTTCCTTCAAATCCATCCATCTCCGTAAGCAGCTGATTCAGAGTCTGTTCTCTTTCATCATTACCGCCCATCTGTCCATCACGTTTCTTACCGATTGCATCGATCTCGTCGATAAAGACAATACATGGTGCTTTTTCCTTCGCCTGACTGAACAGATCACGTACCTTTGATGCGCCCATACCTACGAACATTTCCACAAATTCTGAACCAGACATAGAGAAAAACGGTACATTCGCCTCACCTGCTACCGCCTTTGCCAGCATGGTCTTACCGGTACCAGGAGGACCCACAAGCAAGATACCTTTCGGCATAGATGCTCCGATCTCCTGATACTTTGCCGGATTATGCAGATATTCCACTATCTCAGTCAGGTTCTCTTTCGCTTCATCTTCTCCAGCCACATCCGAGAACTTGATTCCTTCCGAAGACTTCACATAAATCTTGGCATTACTCTTTCCCATGCCGAACATCATAGAATTATTTCCGCCCATCTTCTTCATCATTTTTCTGGATAAAAGCTGACCCAGCGCAAAGAAAATCAGGATCGGCAAAATCCAAGAGATAAAGAAGGTAAGCAGCGGAGACATCTGTTCTACGATTTCACTGGAGAACTTTGCACCACTGTCATACAGTCTTTGTGTCAGATCCGGATCATTCATCACACCTGTTTTATATATGGTTTTATCATCTTTTGCAGTAAACACAATCTGATGATCCTGAACTTCCACTTCGTCAATCTGCTTATCCAGTGTCATCTTCATGAACGTGTCATAGTCCACTTCTTTTACCATACGACCGGCAACTCGCGGAACCAAAAGTGCATTGACCAAAAATAATGCCAGCAGCACGATCGCGTAATACACGTAAAAAGGTTTTTTTGGTGTCTTTACTTCGTTCATCCCATCTCTCCTCCATTCCTATTTTTCACTATACATTTGTATCACAGATTTGTGACCAGTAAAATATGCAAGTTCTCACATCTGTTCAAGTTCTTTACACTTTTTCAAATCTGTCAAAATAAGTTCTTCTTTATTCGCTAAAAATCTGTTATACTTCTAATTAATTAGATGAAAGGAAGGTTCCGACTATGCCGGTTAACATGAAACGAATGATCTCAAAAGAATTGTTCTCTTTAATAGAAGAAAAAGGAATTGACAAGATTAATGTACAGCTGCTTGCTTCACGATGTGGTATTTCCAGACAGGCTTTCTATTATCACTTTAAAGATATCGCCGATGTTTTTGACTGGACTTGCCAGGAACTGCTGCATAATCTGAAGAATAAAACAGACCGGCAAACAGATCTCACCGATACCCTGCAGCTTTATCTGGATATGGCTGTCACCTGTCGCCATCATCTGATACGTATCTGCGCATCTTCCCACTATTATTCTTTTGAAAAATTACTCTGTCATTATACCCGTCTTTTCCTGGAATATATTTTACAGAATCAGTGGTCAGATACCCTTACGGCACCTGAAAATACTGATTTTTTTCTGGACATTTTCAGTCCGGCCCTCTTTTTTCATGCTCTGCATTTAAGTCAGCAGACACATCCGGATACAAAAAGAGATGCACAACAGCTTGCGCATCTCTTTCATTCACGGATTAATTGTTAATCAGTTTATCCTCACCATTCCAGCTATACAGTTTACGAATTTCTTCTCCGACTTTTTCTGATGGATGTTCAGAAGCCAGCTTTCTCATTGCTTTAAAGTGTACCTGTGCTCCTGCATCGGACATATCCAATAAGAAGTCTTTTGCAAACGTACCATCCTGGATATCTGACAGAATCTTCTTCATGGCTTTCTTTGTATCTTCTGTGATGATCTTTGGTCCGGTTACATAATCACCGTACTCTGCTGTATTAGAAATAGAATATCTCATTCCTGCAAAACCTGACTGATAGATCAGATCTACGATCAGTTTCATTTCATGAATACATTCAAAATAAGCATTTCTTGGATCGTATCCTGCCTCTACCAGAGTTTCAAATCCAGCCTGCATCAAAGCGCAGACACCACCACAAAGTACAGCCTGTTCGCCAAAGAGGTCTGTTTCTGTTTCTACACGGAAAGTTGTCTCAAGAAGTCCTGCTCTTGCTCCGCCGATGGCAAGTCCATATGCCAGAGCCATCTCTTTTGCTTTTCCTGTTGCATCCTGTTCTACCGCTACCAGACAAGGTGTTCCCTTACCTGCCTGATATTCGCTTCTTACTGTATGGCCCGGTGCTTTTGGTGCGATCATCGTTACATCCACATTCTTTGGTGGTTTAATACATCCAAAATGAATATTAAAACCATGTGCAAACATCAACATGTTTCCTTCTTCCAGATTTGGTTCGATGGATTCTTTATACAGCTTTGCCTGTTTTTCATCGTTAATCAGGATCATAACGATGTCTGCTTTTTTAGCTGCCTCTGCTGCTGTGTATACTTTAAATCCCTGTGCCTCAGCTTTTGCCCAGGATCTGCTTCCTTCATACAGACCAATGATGACATCGCATCCGGAATCTCTCAGGTTCAATGCATGGGCATGACCCTGGCTGCCATAGCCGATGATGGCAATTGTCTTTCCGTCCAATAATGATAAATTACAATCTTCCTGATAAAAAATTCTTGCTGTTTCTGACATTTTTTGTTCCTCCATTGATGTCTTAATAAATTTTTATATGGTAAAAGGATGTCATTCCTTTACTCTCTGACTAAGTTTTTCTGATTTGTTTTACTTTCCTGCATCTTATCTCTCATGGCAAACATGCCTGCCAGTAAAGTTCCTGAGATAGAATGCCATACACAGGATACTGCGCAAATAACTGCTGATTCCGGTGTATTTGCAAACTGTGCTGTCGTCGTTGCCAGGTTTGTAGCAAGTCCTGCATTCTGCATACCAACTTCGATGGAAATCGTTCTCTTCTTCGCTTTATTCATGCCAGTCAGTTTTCCGGCACCATAGCCCAGAAGATAACCAAGTCCGTTATGAAGAAGTACTGCCACAAAGATTACCAGTCCTGACTGGAAAAATCTGGATCCCTGGGAGGAAATTACACCTCCGACTACACAGGCCAGACCAAGTACTGCGATACCTGGCATCACTTTCTGAGCTTCCTGAAAAGCTTTTTTCTTTCCCAGTAAAAAGTTCAATACAAATCCAAATGCCACCGGAACGATAACGGTTTCCAGAATCGATACCAGCATCGGTAATCCATGAATCGTAATTTTAGTTCCTTTTGCCAGGATTGATACCATAAGCGGTGTCATCACCGGTGAAAGAATGGTGGATACGGTAGTCATTCCAACAGAGAATGCCACATCACCACCGCACAGGTAAGACATGATGTTGGATGACACACCACCCGGACAACATCCTACCAGGATCAGACCAAGTGCAATACCATCCGGCAGTCGAAGCACTTTCGATAAGGTAAATGCCAGGAACGGCATGATAAAATACTGTGCCACTGCTCCGATGCAGATATCTAAAGGTCTCTGGGCCAATATCTGGAAATCTTTTGTTGTTAATGTCAATCCCATACTAAACATGATAATTCCAATGATAACGGACTGACTGGTAAATTTGTTTGCTACCGGATCAGTAAATAACTGATAGTTGACCCAGCCCATCATACCAGGCACAAAAAACGTAACCACTGCAATCAGTATGACGACCATTGATGTGTAATCGGATAAAAATTTGCTTGCTTTCTGTAAAGACTTCATAAAATCTTCCTCCTGAAATATTTTTCAAAAAGGGGCTTCTTTCGTTGAGGAACCCGGAATTTTCGTTTCATAAGGCCTTTTGTGAAACAAAAAATCCCTGTCAGTATATTCTTTTCTACACTGACAGGGACGAAATTCTATTCCGCGTTACCACCCTGATTCTGTGATCGTCATCACAGCACTCTGAACGTACCAACATACGCTTTCTTGTTAACGGTAGAAAACCGGCGAACCCTACTATCTGATTCAGGTTGCTTCTTAGAGATGATATTTACTTCTTCCGGTATCCCTGCTCTCACCATATACAGGTTCTCTGTAGATCCTTTCAAAAGTAACCTTGTTCTCTTCAACGAATTTAAGTAACTCTCTTTGATTTGTTGTTTTTTATTATAGTCCGATTATTCATGTTTTCAAGTGGCAAACTGCCTATATTTTCTGACAATATACGTTCATTCTTTCAAAAGTGCACAAAAGTCTTTGTGTTGCGGACACTTCTGGATTCCCCAACAGCTTTACTTCAAAAAATTTAAAGTTCTATCGGTTGTTGAATTACCATTTCCACTTTTTTCCCATCAAATACACGAGTAAAATATTTCTTATAATTTTGTTCTTCTTTTATAATTTTTGCTTTATCATATATGAAAAATATAATATGTTTATCCGTGTAATGAACTATGTCCGCTTCTATTTCTTCTGTCAATTTTTTCAAACTCATTCCATTTCTTGTACATTTTGCCTCTATAACAGTATTTATACTTGGAATCTTCAGATCACTTCTAACCATTCCAACTCCCGAATCCTCAGCCACCTCTTTTCTTATATCTGGATAACTCAATTTCAAAACTGCATACAATAAATGTTGCAGATCATATTCATTCTGAATTTGTATCTTTTGAAGATCATATTTACTCAACGTTGCTCTTTTTTCAGGTTCTCGTCCTATTAGTGCATCCATAAAAAGATAGAAATTTTTTAAATATTTAATCACAGCCATGTCTTCGTCAATCGTTTTTTCTCTATCTAAAAAATCAATAAGACATTCCACTACATTCTCCTTAGCAACTAACATCTTTTCTTTATTAGCTTCATCCGAAAATCGATTTTTCATATATTTTTGTTTTTGTCTAATCTCTTTATGCAGTTCTTTATAATATTCTTCTTTTTCTAACTCCCCGTTTAATTCCAGAATCATTTTATCAAAATCTTGTATAGTATCAATAGTTTGAAACTGTTCTATATATTTTTCTATTATCTTACTCATTCATTCTGCCCCATCGCAAATAAAATAGAAACAAAGGGTCTAAAACATAGACTTTTCCATCTTTCCATTCGATTGCTTTATAAATCTCTTCTTTTCCTTCTAAAACACTCTGCAAATTCTTCAAATGATTCTTTACAGTCTGTTTATCCGGTCGTGTCTGTGAATCACCTTTTTCTATAATATCTAAAATTCTATTATAAAATGTATTGAAATCCATTTCCATTAACGGTGGATTTTTTGCCAATGATTCTACAATTATTCCATATAAATCCAGAGCCTTTCCATCTATTGTTTTATACAGTTTCCTTCGTTGACCTCTCGGATTTGGTCCCTTCGTCAATACTTTTACTACATTCGCATAATTAAAATTCATTGTAGTAAATTTATACGCTTTCTCCATGATTTCTTCTGTAATGTCTTCTCTTTCTTCATCTTCCAGTAATGTACAGATGCTCAAACAAATATATTGCATCAATTGTGGAGATGTTAGACACTCTACTGCCAATTTTCTGGCAATATCATCATTTATTTTTATGTTTAATTTAGCAAAGCCCTTTTCTGCTATCTTTTTTAAATCGTCTTCTTTCCAGGTTTCTATATTAATCAAGCTTAATCTTCCTGATAAATCAGCATTCTGTCTGATTGCATCATCTGCTCGATGTGGCAATGAAACCACAACTACTTTCAATTCGCGTCGAATAGCATCTTTTAGCTGTTGCGCCATTTTCATTTGCATTGCCGATGATGCATAATGGAAATCATCTATTACAAGAACTTTTTCATTTTCTATATAATATTGGATTATTTTATCTTTAGACAGAATATACTTTTCGCTTTTTCTGTCCCTTTCCTCATTGGCGCCCTCTGTTGCTGACCTTTCTGTGGTGATTTCTCCCATATATGGCAATCCTACTTTGGCAGCTACTGCCGCCCAAAAATCTGTATTTTCATTGAAATCGGCACCAGAAATTTCTACTATATTTTTGAGACCTATCACTTGTTCACACAATATTGTTTTTCCCATTTTGGATGGTCCAATGATAGACGTCAAACATCCCGCCGTTCTTAATGCTTGTTTTAATCTTAATTCATAAGAAATCCCTGTATTTTCGTAATTTCTGGATACATATGTATATTCCGGAAAAGCTCCTGGTTTAAAAATATTCTCTGCCTTTAATAACATATTATTTCCTCCTGGACTCTATAAGTACCATTATAACATGCTTTCTATCTATTTCTACCTTTTATATCCAAAAGAGGGCTTTTTATACCTTTTTACAGATACTGCGCAAGAAAATCTACGTTTGCTTTTTCATAACTGTTAAATTCTGCCACAATCTGATCATCTGTCTTGCCCTGAATCGGATGATACCAGCTTTTGGATGCAAAATAAGCAGCCACATCAGCCTTCTGGAATACCCTTCCATGTCTGGCATAGATTTCATTTACTGCCTGCTGAATTCCCTCGCTGGTCATGTAAGCAATATCCTGCTGTGTCAGATATTCTTTATCAGAATTTGGAAATATATATTCGTCATCATTAGAATCTGCCTGTGGATTATCATAAGAAACAAATCCATCCTGAGTAGCTTCATTACAGATGGCATAGCAATTCAGGTAATCTGTATCTTCATTCCCATATATACTTCTAACCCACCATGCAAAGTCTTCTGACACTTCTGAGTATGGCTGTCCAGGTGCATATAACGTAAACTGATTGGTACCGGAAATACCATATGGTTCCGAATATACATATCGTACACCATTTTCAATATAAAAATCGCCTTCGTTTCCTTCTGTTTTTAATTCTTTCAGGTTCACTCCATACATATACTTATCAAATCTTAATGGTTCAGAAAACTTACCGGAAAAATTACAGATGTAAACCGTTCCATTCGGATATCCCTCTCCGGTTCCTCCCATATCTGAGTCGTGGTAATAACCTGTAAATGAACCATCATCTTCCACCTGTAATTCGGTTGCCCATGCACCTACACCACTGGAAAATACAAAATTCTCCGGTACTTCCTTCCACATAGAATCCTCCGCAGCTGCAACGAACTCTCCCTGTTTCCACAATCCTGCTCCCATCTCAGTTACTGATAACAACATAGCTGTCATACAAAAAACTACTGCACATCTTCTACCTTTCATAGCGCCTTTTCCCTTTCTTCAGACATATCAACTGTCTTATAATCTCCGTTATTTTCTCTGTGTTTCTATCATGCATTCATGTATCTTTGTTTTTTTATTATAATTGATTCCTACTAATATAATATTTCCTTCATATTCTTCCAGACTCTGGCAATACTCTTTTTCTTTAATCTGCTGCAACGCTCCCCTGACATCTTTATCCCATTTCAGTTCTATTACCAGTGCTGGTTTATCCGGAAAACTTTTTCTTGGAATATATACTAAATCAGCATATCCTTTTCCACCTGCCATTTCTCTGTGCACTGTATAATAATTACGTGCTGCATAAAGCGCAAGTGATATCGTATAACTAAGAGCATTCTCATCATTATACTGAATATGCGAAGTTTCAAAGTGTGCCTGCTGCATAGCCACGGCAACCTGCTGTTCTCTCCCCTGCCAGATTGCCTGTAGCGTGTCTGCCGAATTTTTCAACGCCTGTGATACAGTTCCCCAATCAGATACCGCTACCGTATTTACATATTCTGCTCTTATCTCACTGTTTGGTATTCGTACTGTCTGGTACATTTCGTCATATGCCAGATATCCCAAATGAATCAGCAGTGTCAGCACATCATCTTCTGTACGGAATGTTGTCATATCATTCGTAAAACTTCCGATATTTACTGGTATCCGCTCTCCTGCAATCATACTTAGCACATCATCTTTTAAGCCATCAAAATTCAAATCGATATACATCTGAAGTGCCTCAAATGTTTCCGTCTGATTCCAGTAATTTGCTATTTTACCAAGCCGCATGCAGTTTATTACCGATCTTGGACTGTATATAGAATCCGCATTCTGAAAAGAATATCCATCATACCAGTTCTTTATTTCCACCATATCCATGTTATATTGCTGACATAACATTTTCACTTCTTCTTCCGTGAATCCAACATAGGACGCCAGCGGGCCTGGATCTATCATTGAAAATTCATCAAACATATTCAGGGCAGAGTGTGTTCCATATTTTTTTATTGGAAGAATACCAGTCATATATGCAAGATAAATGCAAGAGCGATCCTTCAACAAATCTCTCAGGAAATCCAGATATCGTTCCTGTGCCTCATGATCGTTCCTGTATTCTCTGAAAATACAGTCCCATTCATCTATAATAATAATAAACGGACATCTGTATTTTCCGTATATATCCTGCATCGATTCTATCAAATCTGTCCGGTCAAAATAATCTACATCTGGATATTCAACCAGCAATTCTCTTAAAACCAGTTTTTTTATACGCTCCAGCATGTCATCAATACTTTTGCTTCTGCTCAGTACTTCCTGCATATTTAAAAAAATAGTATTATACTGATTCAAATGTTGTCTGAAAGTGCTGTTTTTTGCTATTTTGAAATTTTGAAAAAGACTTTCCGAACTACATCCCCTGCTATAATAAGCAACAAGCATATTTGCTGTCATAGACTTTCCAAACCTGCGAGGTCTGCTGACGCAAACATATTCTTGTAATGTATTGATTACCCCATTGGTATATGAAATCAATTCTGTTTTATCGACATAGATTTCTGAATGAATCATTCGATCAAACTTTTCATTTCCAGGATTGAAATAATTTCCCATCTGCAGCCTCCGTTTCGCTTTGAACAAATTGCTTTATAACGTTCTCTTTATAACTATTATAATCGAATCCTGTTCATTTCGCAATTTATAAAACAAAGGACTCGTGAGTAACCCAATCATCTCACAAGCCCTCTATCTCTTCATTTTTATAATACTTTACTTCCATTTGCCAGCAGTTTGAATTTAGCTCCCAACATCTCTGCTGCTTGTCGGCACATCATCATCCGTCCCAGAAAGATTTCGAAATATTCATACATGGTGCAGATACTTTCATCAATTTCAAGGTCCAGGGTAATCACATGCTTTTCCGGATTTAATTTCACCGACGCACTGGTGACTGCATAGTTTACCCGGTCATGCTTATCAAAACTGGCCTTTTCTTTGGTACGGACACGATTCCGTCTGACATCTGTTTTGTCTGCCAGAATCAATGCCGCAGATATCGGATCTACTGCTCCTCCGGTGGATTCATCGTGATGACCGATAGCAGATACCACCAGCACACGATCTTCCAGAGACATTCTCATATTTTTCAGCAAGTCGTTTGCCAGCAAAGCCCCGTATTCTCCATGATTCTTTCGATTCACCGCATTGCCAATGTCGTGCAGTGCTCCGGCGATCTCTGCCAGTTCTATTTCGCGCTTGGAATAACCGAATTCTTTTAAAATCATTCCGGCTCTTTTTGCCACAATCGCACAATGCTTTTCGGAATGATCTGTATATCCCAGAACTCCCAGGTTCTCATTTCCTTTTTTCAAAAAAGCTTTTACTTCCTCGTTCTCCAGTATCTTCTTATAATCCAGGCTTTTTTCCTCTTTTTTTGTTTCTTTTGACTGACTGCTCATCTTTCTCCCACGCTCTTTTCTGCCTGGCTGTATGCCATCGCATAAAACAATTCCTGTGAATTCAGTTTTACTTCGTTTAAATCTCTGGCTTCGTATATACCTGTACTGTTCAATTCTTTGCCTTTCGCGTCATCCTGCATCATCATTTCAAACATATGATCCAGTCTGTCACGGATCTTTTTATCCAAAACAGGAACAGCAACTTCTACGCGGCGTATCGTATTTCTTGTCATGAAATCCGCAGATCCGATATATACCTTCTCCCGATCTCTGGTTCCAAATCGGTAAATTCTGGAATGTTCCAGAAAACGACCTACTATACTGACCACTCTGATGTTTTCCGTGTAACCTTTTACGCCCGGAATCAGACAGCAGATTCCTCTGACAATCATTTCAATCTTCACGCCTGCCTGAGATGCTTCCACCAGCTTATCGATAATCGTCTTATCCGTCAGAGAATTAATCTTGATTCCTATGTAACCCTCGTTTCCCTGTTTTACCTGTTCGATCTCATCCTCGATCATAGCAAGTACTTTATTTTGCAGACACTTTGGAGCAACCAGCAAATACTGTGTATCTTCTACAACTTCACCTTTCAGGAGTGCTGCAAACACCCCTGCCGCTTCTTTTCCAATCTCATGATTTGCTGTAATCAGTGACAGATCCGTATAGAGTGCCGCTGTCTTTTCGTTATAATTACCTGTTCCGATCTGTGTGATGTACGATATTCCTGAAGTTGTTTTTCTGGAGATCAGACAAAGCTTGGAATGTACTTTATAACCATTCAAGCCATAAATTACACGGCATCCTGCATCCTCCAGTTTTCTCGAATATTCGATATTGCTTTCTTCATCAAATCTTGCACGCAGTTCAACCAGTACTACCACTTCTTTTCCGTTTTCCGCCGCTTCGATCAGTGCATCAATGATCTGGCTTTTATTCGCAAGACGATACAATGTCATCTTAATCGATACAACGGTATCATCTTTGGCAGCCTCATAAAGCAAATTTATAAATGATTTGATATTTTCAAACGGATAAGACAACAATACATCCTTTTGCTCAATCTGTGCAATCAAACTCTTGCGAATATCCAGTTCCTGTGACATCCTTGGAGAACGTCTCTGATAAAACAGTGCATCTTGTCCCCGGCCTCTTAAATAATTCTGGATACCAAATACAAACGTTAAATCCAGCGGTACTTCAGATAAAAATACATGGGACATATCCACTTGAATCGCTTTGCAAAGTCCTTGCACCATTTTCTTGCTGATATTTCTGGACAATTCCATACGTACCGGTTTCATTCTTCTGCGCTGTCGCACCAGATTTTCCATAGCTTCACGATAGTCCAGATCTTCGTCATAAATCGTCTCCGTATCTATATCTGCATTTCTGGTAACACGAACCAATGTCTTTTCTTTTACCGTATAGTTCTTGAACATTTTCGGGAAAAAGTGCAGGATCAGTTCTTCTGACAACATGAAATTTCCCGGTCTTGTCGGGATATCAATCAATCGCCGGAACACATTGTTGCTGCATGGTATGATGGCTGTTTTTATTTTTCCGTTCTTGCTTTCCAGAGATGCTGCAGCATAAATTTCTTTATTTTTCAAAAATGGAAATGGCTGCTGCTTACTGATAATATTGGCAGAGAGATATGGTGCTATCTCCGTATCAAAATATGTCTCCAGCAAGTGTCCTTCTTCTTCCGATAATTTATTAAAATTTACGATTCGGATACCTTTCGGCTCTAGCTCGCCCATGAGCTGCTCATAGATACGTGCCTTCTTCAGATCCAATTCTCTGGTCTCTTTTACAATGGCTTCGACCTGTTCACTACTGGTCATATTCGTTTTATTTTCCCGAACTTCTTCTGAAGATTCCATCTGGTCCATCAACGTACCTACTCGAACCATATAAAATTCATCCAGGTTTGACTGATAGATCGACGCAAATGTCAATCTCTCGGCCAGTGGAACCCCTGGATTCCCTGCTTCGTCCAATACTCTGTCATTAAACTTTAGCCAGGACAACTCCCGGTTCATGAAATATTTCTCTTGTGTCTTTTTCATTTACATTCCTTTCCAGCGACGGAATTCGCCAGTCTTTTCCTATACATGCTTTTTGCGGTCTTACTTATTATAGTTTCTTTGTGTAAAATCCACATGCCTGCTTATGTAAAAAGAATGTAAAATAGTAATTTACACTTTTTTGCAATTTATGTCGTTTTTTACTACATTTTATGTTTGACAATGAATGCATACCTATGTTATCTTATTCATATAACTAGAATGACCTACTTAATTTCAATTTTCTTTTAATGTTTCATCGATTGCTTATTCATCTTATATGAACCCAGAGTTTTCTGGGTTTTTATAAGTTCTTTATCTTGTCAGATTTCCTGACATTTTTCAAGTCATCCATTCTACTTATTCGCACAGTCATTCAAAAAAAGAACCCTTGCATCCGCAAAAGTTCTCTTGTCATTTTATGTTCTATTGGAGACCGATTGTACTGTTGTTCTTCTTCTCTGAATTCGTAACTGCCTCTGTCGTATCTGTAGATGCTTCCTCTGCCCGCTGCAGATTCTGTATCGCTTTTACCGTGTTCATATAACAATCATCCAGATCTGATTGATCTGCATTTCCGGCTACTAACTCTTTAGCCTTTTCTATGTTCTGATCCAATGCTGCTATTGACTCTTCTGTATATACACTCTTGTTAATCTGTTCTGTGTCGTTAATCAATTTTGTCAATGCATCTTTATTCACAGTCTGTATTGTTGCTTCAGTTTCTGCCGTATTTTTCTCAGAACCAATTGTTGATCCTTTACTCTGATTATCTTTATTACTAAAGAATAGATTCGCAGCCACTCCCAGTATTCCCAGAACACATATACACAAAATAATTAACACTAATCCACGTTTATTATGTTTTTTACTCGCTTCTCTGCGACTGCTGCGTCTGTTCTGACGACCTGTTCTGTTTGTGTTACATTCTCTCTCATACTGCGTCCTCATGAATCTATATTTTTTATTTAGAAAGGGAAAGAAGACTCCCTTAGAATTCTTCTTTCCCAAAAGAAAATCAAATTATTTTATTAAAATGTTCTTCTTTTTTTCAGAGCAAGCACTACGATCAGAGCTGCTGCTGCAAACAGTGCGATAACGTATGGCATTACTGTTGTTGTGTCGCCTGTCTTAACAGCTGAATCAGATGTCTTCTTGGAGTTATCGTCAGATTTATTGTTCTTTTCGGTAACTACAGTCTTCTTATCTGTTTCTGTCTCTGTTTCTGTTGTTGTTTCTGTCTCTGTTTCTGACTCTGTTTCTTTTTCAACTTCTTCAAATACAGCTTCAACAGATGCATTTCCTACGTTAGATCCTTCTTCAAAGAATGCAAGTCCTGTTACTCCAAATGTCTTTGCATCTGCGGACCAGTTGATTTCTTCTGCTCCCTGGCCTTTCCAGCCTACGAACTTGTAACCTTCTTTTGCTTCTACTGCAGGAATTTCGAGCTGCTGGTCTGAGAATTCATCCAGGTTTTCGAAAGTTACTACTGTAGATGGTGCGTAATCAGTCAATGTTCCCATTTCTGGATCTACGGTAAAGGTTACATTTACTGTACGTGTTTTTTTAATTTTCTTTACATTGACTGTCCTAAAATTCGGATAATCTCTGTATACTGTTACACTAGCATCTCCGTCTTCTTCATATCCTTCTGGCAGATCAGCTGGATCAATTAACATTTCAGCTTCATCTTCTGAGCCTGCCTTGAATGTATACTGCTTGGTTATTGTAACTTCTTTTCCAGTTTC
>CAKRON010000053.1 GCA_934373455.1 uncultured Marvinbryantia sp. | reverse complement strand
AGCCTGAAGCAACGATTTTCCTGCCCAGTTGCATCATATTACACCTGGTAACAACTTCCTCCTACAAATTCCCGTAAAAGTGAATTCAGCGGTATATTTTCACTTGGAATACTGACAAAGTAATCCAGAAACTTCAACAGTCTCTTTGCTTCCTGATATTCCGGTTCTTCTCGCTTAATTCCCAGCAGAAGCGGCTGTGCATACACCTTCAGAACTGCCAGTTCATAGATCAGTGCAGAATTGAACATTACATCCGCCTCTTCCTGATATGGGAAAATATGTGCCTCTTCACCACGTCTGACAGATGGCCACATAGCTATCGTTTCTTTCGCCGATGTTCCTCTTGTTCTGGCATCCCGGACAATTCTGCGCAGAAGTCTTCCATCTGTCGTAGGAATCCGATTATGTTCATCAATGTTCAGCTGCGTCAACGCACTGATATAAATCTTAAATTTGCTTTCCTTTGGTAAGGTATAAGAGAGTCTGTCATCCAATCCATGAATGCCTTCGATTACCAATACATCATCTGCTCCCAGCTGAAGTATATTCCCTTTATATTCCTTCTTTCCTGTCTTAAAATTAAATACCGGCATATCTACTGCTTTTCCGGCAAGCAAATCTGTCATATTACGATTAAATAATTCAATATCCAACGCTTCCAGACATTCGAAGTCCATATTTCCATCTTCATCCCGTGGTGTATCTTCCCGTTCTACAAAATAATTGTCCATCGGAATCGGATGTGGTTTCATGCCATTTGCTGTAAGCTGTGTGGAAAGGCGGTGTGAAAATGTAGTCTTTCCGGAAGAGGATGGTCCTGCAATCATGATCAGTTTTTTTTCTGGATGTGATGCAATCATAGATGCAATTTCACTGATTTTTTTCTCCTGTAATGCTTCCTGTACAAGCATCAGCTCATGCACGCCATCTGCCACAATTCGTTCATTCAGATCTCCTACCGTCCGAATGTTCATCATCTCGCCCCATTTCAGAGACTCTTTCTGCACCTGAAACAGCTTTTCATCTACCTTTAACTCTGCCATCTTATTTCTGTCTGCCCGTTTCGGCATCTGCAATACAAACCCTTCGTCATAAGGGATCAACGCAAACAAATCCAAATAACTGGTATCCGGTACCATATATCCGTAAAAATAATCTTTAAATCCTGCCAGATCATAAATATTGACTCTGGAAGCGATTCGATAGTGGAATAATTTTTCCTTATCCTGCATGCCCAGTCTGTGAAATAAATCTATGGCATCATCTGTAGAAACCGATGTCTTTGTGATTGGCAGCTTTTTTTCTACCATTTCACGCATTTCCTTTTCCACCTGAGACAAGAAAGATGACTCTATATGATTCATTCCGGCAATTGTCACATAAAATCCGTCACCGACGGAATAGTGGATACCAACCTGATCCACCAGGTCAAAGCCACCCACTGTATATATAGCCTTTAGCATCAGCAATATCATACTGCGCCGATAAGTCATAAATCCATTTTTATCCTTCAGCGTAAGAAAAGTAACATGATCTCCCTCTTTTACCTTTTTTTTCAGTTCTTTTAATTTTCCATTTACAGAAGCCAACACAATTTTACTGTCTTCTTCTTTCTGAAATTCCAGCGCAATATCCAGATAACGAGTTCCCTCACGATATGTCTTCTCTTTTCCGTTAATCTTTACCTGTAACATGTTTTCCTGCATTGTCCAGCCTCCTTTTGGCATTTAAATAACTCTGAAAGGGTTCCCACTTTCTGTTTTTCGAACTTCCAGGTGTGGAAACTGCATCTTTAGATATTGTTCCATACGTTCTATAAAAATATGTTCCACTCCATAGTGGCCTGCATCAATGACTGCCATTTTCTGATCTACTGCATCAAGTCCATCATGATGTCCTATATCTCCGGTAATCATCGCCTGTGCTTTCTTTTGAATCGCTGTGCCAATCGTACTTTTACCGGATCCCGGGCAAATAGCAACCCGTTTGATCACCTGATACAGATCACCAAAAATCTTGACCGTATCCAGACCAAAAGCCTGTTTTACATTCTGTCCACATTCGCCTACTGTAATTGGCTGAGGTAAATCTCCTATGATTCCGATACCTTCCGGTTTACCACTTTTTTCATCGGTCCTGGTTACTTCAAGAACCTCTGTATTTTGAAGCTTCAGCATATTTCCTGCAGCTTCTCCCATTTCTACCACATCATAATTGGTGTGCATGGCATAATGGCAGATATCATGACGAATCAGTGTATAGATCTTATGACCTGTCAGCGATTCTTCCGCCACCTGACGAACTCCCGATAACATCAGCGGATGATGTGTCAACAGAAGATCTGCATGCCATGCTGCTGCTTCTTCCAGTACTTCATCTGTCGCATCCAGCGCAAGAAACACTTTTTTTATTTCTTTTTCTCTTCTTCCCACCTGTAATCCACTATTATCCCAACTTTCTGCTTTACATAATGGATACCGTTCTTCCAGTCTGTCTGTTAATTCTTTTATAATCATATCATCTGCTCCTTTGTAAGAGAAATCAACCGCTGTCTTTCTTCCACTTCTGTCTGTCTTCTTTCAATATGTTCTCCCTGTTTTCCTTTTATCGATGAAAGAATCTCCTGACAGAGTTTTTCTTCTTTCTTTAAAAATTCCATTAAAACAGGATTCTTATCCTGTATCAAATACTTACCAAACTCATATTCCTGCGCGTTCCACTTATCCTGGGTTCCATGCTCTGCACGCATCATTGGATAATATTTTCCCTCATCCAGCACCATATCTTCGGCTGTAATCTGATATCCATGTTCAGCCAGATACTTTCTGACCAGACCAATTTCAGACTGTGGCTGAAGAACCAGTGTCTTTACACTTTTCAGTACTTTCTCTCCTGCTTCCAGAATGCGAATTGTCAAAAGTCCTCCCATTCCTGCAATGATTACGGTATCTGCTTCTTTCTCTTTTAATGCCGCCACGCCGTCTGATAATCTGGTCTGTATCTTTTCCTTCATGCGATATGCTCTTATGTTACTGTCTGCCCGTTCCAGTGGTCCTTTATTTACATCCATGGCAATGGCACTCTGTGCCAGTTGATTTTGTACCATATAAATTGGTATATAACCATGATCTGTACCTACATCCGCCACACAGCTGCATTTTCCTGCCAGCTTTACTACTGCATCTAATCTTTTTGATAACTGCATTTCTCTATTCTCCAAAATCTACCGGAAGTCTTTGTATCTGCGCTAATTTCTTCCGGTCTGCTATAATATTCTGTAATCCATTCATATCTGTCGGATCCAGACTGGCCGTTCTCTGTTCCAGACTGTAAGACAGAATTTTCCCCAGAGTCTCCCGAAATGCCTTCTCTCTGTCAGCATTCGTTTCCACCTGAATGGTGGTATTAAATAAGGACGCTGCCTCTCTTTGTTCCTCCGGTTCTGTAAAATGGTTAATAATTCTTGCAGGGTTACGCTCACCTGCTTCATACTGTTCAAACAGAAGTCCTGCTACCGTTCTGTAAAGTTCTGTTGAAAAATCTTCTTTTTTCAGATATTTTTTCACTGTACCATATAAAGACGGATATTCTATCAGCCAGGTCAGCATCAGCTTCTGAGATTTCACTACCCCTTCATCTTTTTCCGGTTTTGCCTGTCTGATCTTTACGGGCGTCTTTGGAATCGGCACATTTTTCATTGCCATTCGATTTACCAGTTTCCGCAAAGCATCAAAACCTATTCCATATCTTGCTGCCACTGCTTCTATATAATTTTCCCGCTCCAGTTCCTGTTCAAAACTCATCAGTTTTTTTGCTGTCTCTTCATAAAATGCTGTCTTACTCTGAGGATCCTGCATATCATAATTCCTTTGTAAAACATCAATCTCAAAAAGAAAGCTATTTTTTGCCTCGTCAATCCGCTTCTGAAATTCTTCTGTTCCGAGAGCCTTGATAAACTCATCCGGATCTTTGTATGGCAGCATAGACAATACCTTCGTGGATACTCCTGCTTCTTTTAGCAACGGAATGGCACGAAGTGCCGCTTTCACTCCAGCCTCATCACTGTCATATGTCAGTATCACTTCATCGGTATAGCGCTTCAACAGACTGGCATGCTGGGACGTCAACGCAGTTCCCAGTGATGCCACTGCATTGGTAAAGCCTGCCTGGTGCATGGATATCACATCCATATATCCTTCACACACCAGCATATATTTCTTTCTGGAAGTACGGGCAATATTTAAACCATATAGATTACGGCTCTTATCAAATACTTTGGTTTCCGGTGAATTCAGATACTTTGGTTTTCCATCTCCCATAACACGTCCACCAAATCCGATCACTCTGCCGTTTACATCCATAATCGGGAAAATTACCCTGTTCCAGAATTTATCATACATGCCTTTCTTCTCATCCACATTCATCAGCCCGGACTGCGCCAGCAATTCGTCACTGATTCCTTTGCTTTTCAGATATCTGTACAGATCATTTCCATATTTTGTCGAATATCCGAGTCCAAACTTGTGAATGGTTTCCTCGCTGAGTTGCCGCCCTTTCAGATAATTCATCGCCTGGTTTCCTGAGTCACTGCGAAGCTGATAATAATAATATCTGGCTGCCATTTTATTAATATCTAATATCCTGCTCCGAAGATCCTGTTGACGCTTCATTTCTTCACTCATTTCCTGCTGCGGAAGTTCCACTCCCACACGATCAGCCAGATATTTCAATGCTTCCGGAAATGAATAGTTTTCATATTCCATAATGAAGGTCAATACATTCCCGCCTGCTCCACATCCGAAACAGTAATACATCTGTTTGGATGGCGATACCGAAAATGATGGTGATTTTTCATTATGAAACGGACAGAGTCCAAAATAGGAACTGCCTTTTTTCTGTAACTTTACATAACTGGATATTACATCCACAATGTCATTTTTCATTCTGATTTCTTCGATCAGATTTTCTGCATAAAACATAGTAACTCCTTAAAATTGCCACAACTTTGGTATAAATAAATCTGTATATTTTGCCATGGCATACTGATCCGTCATTCCGGAAATATAATCGCAAACCACACGTTCTACGCCTTCTCCTCTATGATAAATCATAATCAGATACTCCTCCGGAAGACTTTCCAGATGTTCTGTATAATAATCATACAGTGAGCGTATCACAGACTCTGCTTTTCCTTCTTCTGCTTTCGCTATACTTCCAGTATACACATTTCTGAACATAAATTTTCTTAAATTTCCCATAGCCCACTCAATATCTGCCGTAGGACCAACCTCAGATTTTCCCATGCTGTTTTCTACAATATCATGAATCATGGTATTTAATCGCTCTTTCGCAGAACATCCGAGAATTCTGCGATATTCTATCGGAATATCTTCTTCTTTCAAAATACCTGCCCGCTCCGCATCGTCGATATCATGATTGATGTATGCTATTTTATCTGCCAGCTGCACACATCTTCCTTCCAGTGTCGATGGGTGTCCGCTGGTTCGATGATTACGGATTCCATCCCGCGCCTCCCAGGTCAGATTCAGTCCCTGCCCCTTCTTTTCCAGAACTTCTACCACACGTACACTCTGTTCACAGTGAACAAATCCTCCGGGATTTAGCTGATTCAGGACATGTTCGCCGGAATGTCCAAATGGTGTATGTCCCAGATCATGTCCCAGTGCAATCGCTTCTGTCAGATATTCATTCAAGGATAGTGCCACTGCCATGGTTCTTGCAATTTGTGAAACTTCCAGTGTATGAGTCAGCCGGTCACGATAATGATCTCCCTGTGGACATAAAAAGACCTGGGTCTTATGTTTCAGTCTTCGAAATGCTTTACAATGTAAGATACGATCCCGGTCTCTTTGATAGGCTGTTCTGATATCACACGGTTCTTCTTCCCTTTCCCGCCCTTTTGACTGTTCACTCAAAGAAGCATAGGGACTGAGTATTTCTTTTTCTCTTATCTCTGCCAGTTCCCGTATCGTATGGAAAGATTCCTGCATCTTTTTTTCCATCACTGCATGCACCCGCCTTTCTTAATTCACTGTAAAACGAATCATTCCCTCCTGATCTGTACGCATAATCTGATATCCTGATTTCTTCAGTCTCTCCAGCAGTTCCTGGTGCGGATGTCCGTAACGATTCTCTTTTCCGCAGGATATCACGGCAATCTTTCCTCCAATCGCCTGAAGCACCTCTTCTGAACTGCTGTTTTTTGACCCATGATGAGCCACTTTTAATACATCTACAGACTCCCAGTTATTCTCCAGAAGCTGTTTTTCTCCTTCTCCCTCCAGATCTCCTGTCAGCAATAACGAAAAATCATGATACAACACAGACAATGTCATAGATCCTGCATTCGCACTTTCATAGGAATATCCTGCCTGTGGCTGAAGCACTCTGATCTGCATCTGGTCCTGCTCTATCGTATCCCCTCTGGCACACCGCAGCACAGGTATCTGGTGTTTGTCTGCCAGCTCCAGAATCTTCTCTTCTAATTCATCTGTCAGGTCTGTATCCGGAAGCAGCAGTTTCTTTATGGTAATTCCATTCTGATTCTTCCCTGTTATACCAGTATGATAGGTATCTAAAATTTCCACCAGACCACTTATGTGATCCTGGTCAAAATGTGACACCATCCATCCTTCTACTTCGCTGATTCCATGATATTTTAAATACGGTTCCAGACAATGCCTTGCAAGCTGCTTTTGCGTACTGCTTCCTCCATCTACAACCCATGCATGTCCTTTCTCTGTCTGGATACAGATTCCATCTCCCTGACCTACACTTAAAAATGTAACTGACCAGTTTCGGTTCCCCCGATAACATAAAATGCCTATTCCTAGTATAATTCCAAATGCAGTCTTTATCAAATCTATTTTTCTCATTTTCTGTAAAAATACAACAAGCAGAATCAGTACAAGATAATACGCTCCTATTTGCAGACAGGATGGTCTTCCTGTGATCCATACTGCTCCCGGAAACCGACCAATCCATCTGCAAAGAAAAAATGTAATCTGAAGCAGATAATGTACCGGCGCCAAAAAGAAACTGCCGATGGTCACACTCACCATGCCTGCTGCCAGTCCCAGGATTCCACATGTAACAATTATGGACATGGATGGCACTACAAAAAGATTCAGAAGAATTCCATATATCGGCACCTGATAATAGAAATATGCTGTAAATGGTAAGGTAAACAACCATGTGCCTATACTGACTTTCAATGCTGACAGTATGATATGATGATGATCCGGAATCGAACCAGCCGCTGCGACACCAGCCACTGCTCCATAAGACATTAAAAATCCGCTTTGAAAAAAGAGCTGTGGATTTTTGATCAGCATTAAAACAGCAGATACCGTCATAGATGTGATAAGATCTGTAGTGCGGCCTAAAATCTGTGCCCCGAGAAAAATATAAAACATAAGAATTGCTCTGGTACCGGACACCGAAAATCCTGTAAAAAATCCATAAAACCAGATGAATATACCTGCCAGCAGAGATGTCCCGGCAAATCCCAATTTTTGTTTTCTCAGACAGTGAAACAAGGATGTTCCAATCATAGATACATGAAGCCCGGATATTGCAAGTACATGAATGATTCCATTTTTCTGATACAAATCTCTGATCTCTGTATCCAACCCACTTTTATCGCCTAAAAGCAAGGATTCCATAACTCCTGCCTCTTCTTCTGAGAGCATCTGTTCCAACCGTTTTTTACATATTTCCCGCACACTGCGGCAAAATTCTTTCAAATATTCTATGCTGTTGTCTTTCTTCAGAATTTCAGCTTTTTTTAACAGCAATACTACATGAAGCGATGCATAATAATTTCTGGCATCAAACGCACCATCATTTTCTGCCTTTGAAAAATACTGACATTTTCCCCGTACTTTAACTTTATTACCGATCTGAACGATTCTGTTTTTCTGTAATTCTACTTTTATTCTGGTGTTTTTATCAGCTGAATATGCTGATGATGAATTGTTTTCATCTGAAATAGAAATGTGTTTGATATAAATACTTTGTCTTCCATCTTTTTGCTGTATCTGGTCTATTACCCCTTCAGCACAAAGCATACTGCCTTCCGGAAAAGGACAGGGGAACTGGTCTGATTTTCTTTCCAGTCCCACCCCCATCACAAAAATCCACAGAATAACAGGAAGGCAGATCATACATAATCTGCGTTTCTTCAAATCTTGTCTCCCATCTGTTATAAACCAATTTGAGGTTCTCCCAGTTCAGAAGCACCGGATTCACTCTCTTCTTTTATAGAACTGTCCTGAACTTCTATAATCTCACTGTTTCGATGAAATGGTCCAGCCAGGCTTAACGAATCTCCATATATCACCTCAGAGTTTCCTTCCACCTGAAACTGCACTTTATCGACACTGAGATTGTCACACAGGCTGTCTACCAGCGCATATAGTACAACTGCCGGATCATTTGCGCCCTTTGCAGTATCCAGAAATGCCTGATTCAAATTCAAAGTACAAGTCTTTTCAGCAACCTTAACATCCAGTACTTTTACTGTGTCATTCAAAATCGGGCTTAATTTGCCATTCATCGGTCCTACTGTCAGCTGCTCCATCACCACTTTTTCGAGAGTGGTATTAGTCGAATAATGAACATTTCGCAATTCTTTGACAATTTTGTTCCCTTCTGCATTGGCAAAATACAATGTCAGTGCTGCATACTGATAGGAATTGATTCCCACCGGATTGTTGATAAATGAGTTCCGGGTCATTGCTCCCACCGGTTCCCCTTTGTGACTTTTTAATACATCTTCTCCGATATGAAAGACTACTGTCCGGACTTCCTGAAACTGTGTAACCCCTTCTACTATGCCGGCTCTAAGTAATACTTCCTGCACAGCACTTAATTTAGAATACTCTGTATTGAATGTGATCGTCAGCTGCCCATCTGTCAAATCCAGTTCCTGGATCTCCAGTCCCTGAGGTACCAGGCTTACCTGACCACTTCCATTCATACTTTCCTTCATCTTTTTCCATATCTCACGGATACATTCCAGTGTGTCGTCTCCTTTAATCTGATAGCTGGATGACAACAGGGCATTTCCTTCTTCGTTCGTAAAGTACACCTGATATCCGGATGAATCCTTTTTCTTCTCCCCACACCCATTCAGTAAAACAACACACGCAGCTGCAATTAATAATCTTCTCTTTCTCATAGTTCCTTTCCTGTCTGATACATCAGTGGAACACGCACTGTAAAGGTAGTGCCTTCTCCCTCTTCACTGTATACTTTAATCACTCCGTGATGCATCAGGATACTGCTTCTTGCAATAGCCAGTCCCAAACCAGTTCCGCCGATTTCCCGGGAATGTGACTTATCCACCCGATAAAATCTTTCAAATATGTGTTCCTGGTCTTCTTTTGGAATTCCAATACCATTATCTTCTATTTTTACATAAAAATATTTATGATCGGTATTGATCGATATTCTGACCCATCCACCATCTCTGTTATATTTCACTGCATTTTCCATAAGATTAGAAAGTGCCAGAACCAGTTTTGTCTCATCCACCTCGGCAATCACCGGCTTATAACTATCCAGCGTCAGCTCAATATTGCGCTTCTGGGCGATCGGACGAAGTCTCTTCAGAATTAATTCAATTAGCTCATTGATATTCGTCGACTGAATATTCACGTCGGAAGCTTTCTTATCCATCTTTACCAAAGACAGCAGATCATTGATGATCTTATTCTCTCGCTCAATTTCTTCCGCAATATCTCCCATAAATTCCCGATATAATTCAGCCGGTACATCTTCCTGCATCAAAAGTGAATCGGCCAATACTTTCATCGATGTAATCGGCGTCTTTAATTCATGTGACACATTCGATACAAATTCCTGTCTGGAATCATCCAGCGTCTTCATTCGGGCAAGCATCTGATTATAAGCTTCCGACATCTCCCTGGTTTCTGTATAATCCAGAATCATCAAATCTCCATCCAGGAAACCACCGCTTACTTTTTCCAGCGACTTTGTGACTCTCGCAAATGGTTTGACCAGATAACCGGAAATGTAAAATGCTGTAATCAGCACGATGATAATCAATCCTGCCTGAAGCATAAATACTTTGCGGCTCAGTTCTTCTCTGTTTTCCACAATGTCTGCTGTCTCGGAACTGATCACCAGTGCACCAATTACCTGTCTGTTTACGGATTCACGAATTGGAATCGCCAGTTCAATAAATTTATAATCGCCATCATGGGTCAGACTGGTCTCGTTCTGAAAACACTGAATGACTTCCTTGGATACCAGTGTTTTTCCCTCATCCAGATTAAATGTATCTTTAATTACTTTAAATTCATCATTTACTACTACCAGTCTTCCATTATACAGTGTTGCCAGCTGATCCATCTCTGTCTCGAATCCATCCAGCTGCAGGTTATCTCCCTGAAGAGAATCTCCCATTCTATCTGCCACATTCTCGCACTGATTCTGCAGCATATTTCCTCTCTGAATCAGTGACTGATCCTGATAATTCTTCAGGATACTCATCTTCATAAGCAAGATCGGTACAATTCCCACCACACACATAATGATAAACATACGGAACTGCAAGCTCTTTAAATAGCGTGTTAAACCGATCTTTTCTATCAAATTCTGCAATTTTTTCATTCGTCTCTCCCATTATAAGATAGAAAAGAGGCTGATCGCTCAGCCTCATTTACACTTTTAATGCTGAAAATAATATCCTACGCCCCACTTTGTATGTACGTACTTCGGATCGCTTGGATTGGTCTCGATTTTCTCCCGAAGTCTTCTGATATGTACATCAACGGTTCTGACATCTCCCGGATAATCATATCCCCACACAATATCCAAAAGATTCTCCCTGCTGTATACTTTATTCGGATTGAATACCAACAGTTCCAACACATCAAATTCTTTTGCTGTAAGATTGATCTCACGTCCTGCTATACTGACTCTTCTTCCTTCACAGTCCAACATCAGATCTCCAGCTTCTATCATCTTACTCTTTGTCTCTGCTGCTGCATTCTTTCCGGTTCTTCTCATAATGGCTTTGATTCTGGCCTTTACTTCAAGAATATTGAATGGTTTGGTAATATAATCATCTGCACCATATTCCAGTCCCATAATCTTATCCATGTCATCGCCTTTGGCTGTAAGCATAACAACCGGTACATTGGAAAACTCACGAATCTGCTGGCATACAGATAAGCCATCTACCTTTGGCAGCATCAGATCCAACAATACTACGTCATATTCTTTTGCATGAACCATATTCAATGCTTCTTCGCCATCGTATGCGCAGTCTACTTCCATTCCGTCCTGCTCCAGACTAAAGCGGATTCCTTTTACAATATTCTTTTCATCATCGACAACCAATACTTTTTTCGCCATCTGATTTCTCCTCACTCTACCACGATTTGATCTTTTATTTTCTGAAATGTCGATTCTTTAATACCAGTGACATTCATAATCTCTTCTATTGACTGAAATCTCCCGTGTTCTGTACGATATGCGATAATATCAGCTGCTCTGGTGCTTCCAATACCAGGCAATTCTGTCAGTTCTGACGGATCTGCGCAATTGATATTGATCTTCTGCTCCTGTGTCTTTGTACCTTCTTCTGATGAATTTACGCTTACAGGCAGTGTCAGCTCCTTCGCTTCCTCTTTCGTATATACACGTACTTTCATTCCATCAGTCACTTTCTCTGCCTGATTAATTGTCGTCAGGTCTGCCTCTTCCTGCAATCCTCCTGCCTTCTTAATCAGTTCAAATATGCGTGCTCCCTCTTTTAATTCATACACGCCTGGATTCTTCACTGCCCCACAGATATCTGCATATATGGGAATTTCTGATTCTGTCATCCCAGTTTCCGTCCCAATTTTTTCTTCTGTACATATCTCTGTAACATTTTCTTCTGAAACCTCAGATGCACTCTGCATACTTTCAGATTCTTTCTGAATGTTCCACACAACCTCTTTTCCTGTTTTATCACATCCTGAAAGAATCAGGCACTGTAATAGTAAAATCCAGATAATTCGCGACTTCTTTCTTCTGTTATTCATTTGTCTGCTCCTTTGGATAATCTCCTTAGGAACTTCCCTGAACATGATCGCAATCTGATGCAATCATTCATATTCTAACGAACTTTTCCCTAAATTACAATAGCAATTTTGGATTTCTGTAACATTTTTATAATTCAAATGTAATAACTCCTGCTGCTGCAATCAGCAGGCCAATCAGTTTTCGCATTGAAAATTCCTGTTTTTCCATTCCGAAGACTCCGGCTAATTCTATCAGCCAGGCTGCTGTAATCTGAGCAAGAACAATCAGCATCGCCGCTCTGGCCGGACCAAGCGATTTCGTTCCCAATATTACCGTTGCCGTAATAAAAGCTCCAATGATTCCACCCAATAATATATACTTATCTGATACTTCCAGAATACTTCGAAAACTGGTGCGATCACAAATCTGCCATGCGATCAGACAGGCGAAAAGCGCTGTAAATTGTACAAACGATGCCGAAACCCATAAACTTGTTTGTTTTGTCAGATCTGTGTTAAATACACCCTGTATACTCATAAGTGCGCCGGATACTAACGCTGCGATTACTCCACACATAAAAAACTCCTTTTTAATTTTAGTATAATCAAAAAGGAGTTTTTCTATTCTTATTATCCGATATCTGCTTTTACTTCACCAATACATCTATGGTTTCTGATAATTTCTGTATAAATTCATCCACATGCTTTCTTTCAATTACCAGTGGCGGAACCATACGAAGTACATCACTTCCGGCTGAAATTACAATCAAACCATGATTTAAAGCTTCCTTTGTAATATCGCCTACCTTGATACCATTACCAATAACCAGCCCCTGCATCAGTCCTTTTCCTCTTCTTGCTGTAATGCAGTCGTATTTTTCCATAAGTTCTTCCAATTTTTTCTCAAAATATGGTGCGATTTCGTTGACATGCTCCAGAACTTTTCCGGATTCAAATAAATCAAACATTTTTGATACTGCTGCGCAGGCAAATGGATTTCCGCCATATGTAGTACCATGATCTCCCGGAACCAGCGATGCGGATGCTACCTTATCATTTAATACAAATGCTCCAACTGGTACGCCGCCGCCAAGCGCTTTGGCAGTGGTCATAATATCCGGTGTCACGCCATACTGCTGCCATGCAAACATCGAACCTGTACGTCCCATACCACACTGAATCTCATCCAGGATCAACAGAATGTCTTTTTCATCACAGATCTGGCGTACTTCTTTTAAGAATGTAAGATCTGCCGGATAAATACCGCCTTCGCCCTGTACTGTCTCCATAATAATGGCACAGGTCTGATCTGTAATCTGGGCTTTTACACTGTCCAAATCGTTAAAATCAGCAAATTTTACTCCACCCATTAATGGGCGGAACGCTTCCTGATAATGTTCATTACCGGTCACTGAGAGTGCTCCCACACTACGTCCATGAAAGGAATGCTTCATCGCGATAATCTCATGATCTGCCTGCTTATCTTTCAGCCATGCATACTTTCTCGCTGCTTTAATAGCGCCTTCGATGGCTTCTGCACCACTATTTGTAAAAAACACCTTACTCATACCACTGGCTTTTATCAGCTTTTCTGCTGCTTCCCCCATTGGAACATTATAATAAAGATTGGAAGTGTGCATCACTTTATCAATCTGACTTTTCAGTGCTTCATCATATCCAGGATAATGATATCCCAGTGCATATACCGCAATACCGGCAGCAAAATCCAGGTATTCTTTTCCATCTGTATCTTTTAAATACACACCATTTCCAGATTCCAGGACAATCGGGAAACGATTATATGTGTGCAGTACATAATTTTCTGTCTGTTCCATATATGAATTCATAGTATTCCTCTTTTCTTATTCTTCTTCGTCATCCGCAATAATTGCTGTACCGATACCTTTATCTGTAAAGAATTCCAGCAGCAGACAATGTGCAATCCTTCCATCCAGAATATGAACTCTGGAAACGCCAGTCTTAATCGCATCGATGCAGTTCTGAAGTTTTGGAAGCATTCCTCCTCCGACATTTCCGCTGGCAAGAAATTTTTCTGTTTCACTGACTGTCATTCTGGAAATTAATGTTTCTTTCTTCAACGGATCTTCATATACCCCTTCAATATCGGTCAGAAATGCCAGTTTTGCAGCTCCCATAGCCGAAGCAATCGCACATGCTGCATCATCTGCATTGATATTATAAGAATGATATTCATCATCAGATCCTATTGGGCAGACAACCGGAACCAGATCATTATCCAGCAGCTCTTCCAGAAGTCTTGTGTTTACTTCTTTGATCTCGCCTACAAATCCGATATCCTGTCCTTTTGAAAGTTTTTTATCTACTCTTAAAGTCGTACCGTCTTTTCCACTGATTCCAACTGCATGAATTCCCACTTTTTCCATCATGGAAACAAGACCTTTATTTATCTTGTTCAGTACCATCTCTGCAATTTCCATGGTATCTTTATCCGTTACACGAAGTCCATTGACAAAGTTGGTTTCCAGCCCGGCCTTATTTACCCATTTTGTTATTTCTTTTCCTCCGCCATGTACAATGATCGGACGAAATCCCACAAGCTTCAAAAGTGCCACATCACGAATCACGCTCTTTTTCAATTCGTGGTCTACCATAGCACTGCCGCCATATTTTACTACAATAATTTTTCCGCGAAATCTCTGTATATATGGAAGGGCCTCAATTAAGACCTCCGCTTTTTCCTGCCAGTTTTCTAATGTTTCCATGTTTCCTTCCTTTCCAAATATCATTTATTGATTAAATGCAGTGATATTTTCTTCGTTTAATGTAAAATCGTAATAATTCAGATCTTCTCGTTTTGTCCAGCCAATCTCATTCCAGAATGCATTCCCGATATCATTTGTAGTAAAAGCTATCAAACAAACCTTGTTGATCTCTTCCCGCTTCAGTGCCTGCATGGCAAACACTACCATAGATTTTCCGATTCCCTGCTTCCGGTAATCCGGATGAACACAGACATGATACAGACATCCTCGCCTGCCATCATGTCCACATAAGATACTGCCGACAATCTGACCATCTTTTTCTGCCACTACACTACAATATGGATTTCTTTTTAAGAATCTTTCCACACCTTCTTTTGAATCATCCATACTTCGTATTCCAAATCCGCTGATCTTCATCCAGAGTGCATGTACCTGGTCATAGTCTTCTATTTTCATTGCACGAATCACTATCTCTTTTTTCATAATTCCTCAGCTTTCTTATGGGAACATCGGTACCAGATCCAGTCCCATACTTTCTTCCAGTCCAAAAACCAGATTCATATTCTGAACTGCCTGTCCTGCGGCTCCCTTTACCAGATTATCAAGAGCTCCCATCACAATCACTCTGCCAGTGCGTTCATCAATTTTAAAATTCACGTCTACGTAATTGCTTCCTTCCACCCATTTTGTCTGTGGGCAGACATCTTTATCCAGGACACGAACAAATTTCTCTTTTGCATAATATTTGTCATAAGCAGCTTTTACAGTTTCATAAGATACCTTTTCTTTTAATGCTGCATAAGCAGTTACCAAAATGCCTCTGTTCATCGGCACCAAATGTGGCGTAAAATTCAGGACAATCTCTTCACCTGCAGCATATCCCAGCTGTTCTTCAATCTCCGGTGTATGTCTGTGAGTGGCTACACCATAAGCCTTCATATTCTCATTTACTTCACAGAAAAGATTATCCACTTTAGCGCCTCTTCCTGCTCCCGATGTTCCTGATTTGGCATCTATAATAATTGTAGATGGATCAATCAGTCCTTCTTTTACCAGTGGATACAGTGAAAGAATACTGCAAGTTGTGTAACATCCAGGATTTGCTACAATTCTTGCTTTTTTAATATCTTCTCTGTTAATCTCACAGAGTCCATACACTGCTTCCTTTATATACTCTGGTGATTTATGTTCAATGCCATACCATTTTTCATAAATTCCCACATCTTTAATTCGGAAGTCAGCACTTAAATCAATCACTTTTGCTTTTGCCAGAATCTCTTCATTGATCACAGATGCACAAAAACCCTGAGGGGTTGCTGTAAAAATTACATCGACTTCATCTGCCAGTTTATCCAGATTGTCATCTTTACACACATCTTCTACTATCTGAAACATGTTGCGGTAAATATCTGCGTATCTCTGATCAATATAGCTTCTGGAACCATACCACTTAATTTCTACTTCTGGGTGTCCCATTAATAACCTTACTATCTCTGCTCCCGCATAACCGGTAGCACCTATTATACCTGCTTTTATCATACTCTTTCTTCCTTCCTGTGATCTGTTTGATTTTATATCATACCTTTATTTTTTTCACATTTCAAGATACAGTTTATTAAAATTTTTTGTGATTGCATAATTATACATTTGTATTGCATATTATGCAAGTATTTTTTTATATTTATGCATATGTTACGGTTTTTATTTGTATAATTATGTAATACTGTCAAATTTGATATTGCAAACCTTCTTTAAATGATGTATAGTAAATCCTAGTCAGACAAACATATCTGGTTTGTCAAAAACAGGAGGATTAATAATATGAAAGAAAAAGTTATTCTGGCTTATTCCGGTGGGCTGGACACTACTGCCATGATTCCATGGTTAAAAGAAAATTTTGATTATGATGTTATCTGCTGCTGTGTAAACTGCGGACAGGGCAATGAACTGGATGGTCTGGATGAAAGAGCGAAATTATCCGGAGCAGCTAAATTATATATTGAAGATGTAACAGATGAGTTTTGTGATGATGTTATTGTTCCATGTGTACAGGCAGGTGCTGTATATGAACATAAATATCTTCTCGGAACTTCTATGGCAAGACCAGTCATCGCAAAACGTCTGGTAGAGATCGCAAGAAAAGAAGGCGCTACTACTATCTGCCATGGTGCAACCGGTAAAGGAAATGACCAGATTCGTTTTGAACTGGCTATCAAAGCTCTGGCTCCTGATCTGAAAGTCATCGCTCCTTGGAGAATGACTGATGTATGGACCATGCAGTCTCGTGATGATGAAATCGAATTCTGTAAAAAACATGGTATTGATCTTCCATTTGATATGAGCCACAGCTACAGCCGTGACCGTAACTTATGGCATATCAGCCATGAAGGTCTGGAACTGGAAGATCCTTCCAATGCACCAAATTATGATCATATGCTGGTTCTTGGTGTGACACCGGAAAAAGCTCCGGATGAGGGAGAATATGTTACCATGACATTTGAAGAAGGTGTTCCAAAGAGTGTAAATGGAAAAGAAATGAAAGTTTCTGATATTATCCGTGAACTCAATGCTCTGGGCGGAAAACATGGAATCGGTATCGTAGATATTGTAGAAAACCGTGTGGTTGGTATGAAATCCCGTGGTGTTTATGAAACTCCTGGCGGAACCATCCTGATGGAAGCTCATGATCAGCTGGAAGAACTGTGCCTTGACCGTGAAACTATGGAAACCAAGAAAAAACTTGGAAGCCAGCTGGCTCAGGTTGTTTACGAAGGAAAATGGTTCACTCCACTGAGCGAAGCTCTTCAGGCATTTGTAAAGAGCACCCAGAAATATGTAACCGGTGAAGTAAAATTCAAACTTTACAAGGGCAACATCATCAAAGCCGGCACAACTTCTCCATACAGCCTTTACAACGAATCTCTTGCTTCTTTCACAACTGGTGATATGTATGACCACAACGATGCAAGCGGATTTATCACACTGTTTGGTCTTCCATTAAAGGTTCGTGCCATGAAGCTTATGGAAGTAGAAAAGAATAAAAAATAAACCTTAAATTCCAAAAAAATGGAAGATGTCTCTCACCTCTAAGCAAAGTACAGGTGATGAGTCATCTTCCATCTTTTATATTTCTTTTTTACAAATGTCTTCCAGACAGCATCTGTCACAATATGGCTTTGTTCTTGCGGTACAGACTTCTCTTCCGTGGATCACCAGTCTGTGGCAGAAATCACTGCCCTTTTCTGGCGGAATAATCTTCCATAATGCCATCTCTACTTTTTTCGGCTCTTTGATGTGATCTACCAGACCAATACGATTGCAAAGTCTGATACAATGTGTATCCGTCACAATAGCTGGTTTTTGAAATACATCTCCCATGATGAGATTCGCACTTTTTCTTCCTACTCCCGGAAGCTCCAGTAACTGGTCGAACTGATCCGGAACCTGATCCTGATACTTTTCATGAAGCATCTTCATACAGGCACTGATGTCTCGTGCCTTGCTTTTTCCCAAACCACATGGCTTTACAATTGCTTCAATGTCTTCCACATCTGCCGCCGCCAGTGCAGCCACACTCGGATATTTTTCAAATAAACCTTTTACTACTACATTCACTCTTGCATCGGTACACTGTGCTGCCAGCCTGACACTGACCAGTAGTTTCCATGCTTCATTATAATCCAGTGTACATCCTGCATCTGGATATTCTTTTTCCAGTCGCTGTACGACTTCCAATGCCAATTCTTCTGTTGTCATATCCTATATCCTTATTCCAGATTCTGAAATGCTTCCGTCATATAATCCAGATCAGCTGCTTCATTTGCTCCGGTACAACGAAGCTCCACTTTTGTTCCCCTTGCAATTGCTTTTGAAACAATGTTCAAAAGACTCTTTGCATTAATCACTGCTCCTTCATATACGATTTCAACTTTTGATGTACATTGCTCTGCCGCTTTGGAAAGACGTGCCGCAGGGCGTACATGCAATCCGGATTTGTTTGTAATTTCTACAATTCTGCTTACCATATCCG
>CAKRON010000052.1 GCA_934373455.1 uncultured Marvinbryantia sp. | reverse complement strand
CCATTGCACTGGCGGCAGATCCGGATATTTTATTTGCCGATGAGCCAACCACAGCCCTGGATGTAACGATTCAGGCTCAGATTCTGGATCTTCTGCGGGAAATACAAATGAAACTCGGGACAGCTACGATACTGGTATCCCATGATCTTGGTGTAGTAGCCAGAGTGGCAGATCGGGTAGCTGTAATGTATGCTGGAAAAATCGTAGAGATCGGTACAGCGGAAGAAGTCTATTATGATCCAAGGCATCCTTATACCTGGGGATTGATGAAGTCACTTCCGGCCTTTGCAAAGGGAAAAGAAAGCTTATATACGATACCCGGAATGCCTCCGACACTGATTAATCCACCAAAAGGTGATGCATATGCCTGCCGAAATGAATATGCCTTAAATATTGATTATGAGGAAATGCCTCCGATGTTTCCGATCACAGATACCCATTATGCAGCTACCTGGCTGTTGGATCCGAGGGCACCGAAGATAGAATCTCCGATAGGAGGAGGAAAGCATTGAAAAACGAAGTACTTATAGATGTAAAACACCTCACCCACCTGTTTCAGCTGACAAAAAAAGTAAAAGTCCGTGCAGTGGATGATGTCTCTTTTCAGATTCATAAGGGAGAGATTTTTGGACTTGTGGGAGAATCCGGTTCCGGAAAATCTACGGTAGCCAGATGCCTTATGAATATTTATCAGCCTACAAATGGAGAGATCTGGTATCATGATGTCAACGTTTGTGATAAAAAAGAGGCACGAAAAAATAAGAAGATGCTGCAGACCAGACGGCAGATGATCTTTCAGGATTCTGCATCCAGTCTGAATCAGAAGATGAAAGTAGCAGATATCATAGCAGAGCCTATGAAGATTCAGCATATTACGCCGAAAAGAGGAAGTTTTCGAAAGGAAGCGGCTTTTCAGATGGAGTATGTGGGATTAGATGAAAGCTTTCTGGATCGGTATCCTTCCGAATTATCGGGAGGGCAGCGTCAGCGTGTAGCCATTGCCAGATCCTTAAGTATGGAACCGGAATTTTTAGTGGCAGATGAACCGATTGCTTCCTTAGATGTGTCCATACAGGCACAGATTGTAAATCTGTTTCGTCATTTGCAGCAGGAACATGGATTTACTTTTTTGTTTATTGCCCATGATCTTGCAATGGTAGAATACCTGTGTGACCGGGTAGGTGTAATGTATCATGGGAAACTGGTAGAGCTGGCAGATGCAGAAGAATTGTTTGCCAATCCGATACATCCTTATACGCAGACTTTATTATCAGCGATACCTGTTCCGGATCCGATCCGGGAAAGAAAAAGAGTTTTACGGACATACGATGGAGAAGGACTGGAAAACAGCGAATGGACAGAAATTACTCCGGGACATTTTGCACTGCTCCCACATACCGAGTCCGGGAAAGGAGTGCATTCATGAAACAGAAGAAGATGGCATATTACGGGAAAAAAGTACTGATTTTCATCTTTTCCGTACTGATATTATCGATTACTGTATTTTACGTAGCCCGCCTGGCTCCAGGAGATCCACTGGTTTCTTATTATGGGGAGCGCTCAGAGAAAATGAGCCCGGAAGAGCGGGAATGGGCCATGGAAAAACTGGGATTAAATGAGCCGATATCTGTGCAATACGTAAAATGGGTGAAAAATGCCCTGCATGGGGAGTTTGGGATTTCTTTTAAATATAAGCAGAATGTGACAGAAGTTATCGGGGGAAGAATCGGTAATACGCTGCTTCTTGGAGGAATCGGATTTTTGTGCATATTTGGAGGATCTTTACTGCTGGGGATTCTTTGTGCCTGGCAGGAAGATAAACTGACAGACCGGATTTTATGTAAACTGGGCACCATATCCAGTTGTATTCCGGAATTCTGGATCGCACTGGTATTAATTCTGATCTTTTCTGTAAATTTAAGAATTTTGCCGAGCAGTGGTGCGTACAGCACAGGAAAAGCAGGTGATATCGGTGATCGGGTTATCCACCTGGTGATGCCTCTGGCAATCGTAATTTTGGAACATCTGTGGTATTACGCGTATATGATCCGAAATAAGATTCTGGAAGAAGTAAGGGCAGATTATGTGCTGCTTGCAAAAGCAAAAGGATTAAATAAGAAAAAAATTATGTTTCATCATTGTATAAGAAATGTAATGCCGGCATATCTCAGTATTATGGCGATTGCGGTACCTCATATCCTGGGAGGAACCTATGTGGTAGAGAGCGTATTTTCTTATCCTGGAATTGGAGCACTGTCTTATGAAAGTGCCAGATATCATGATTACAATTTACTGATGCTGTTGTGCATGATGTCTGGAATTCTGGTAATTTTCTGTAATATTGTCAGTCAGACCATGAATGAACAGATCGATCCACGAATGAGAGCAGAAGAGATTACAGAGCAATCGGAGGTGGTAGAACAATGACAGAGAAAGCGTTTGAACTGGCTGGTATACGGAAAACAGAAACGGCAGTTCCGGTGAAAAAGAAAAAGTGGTATCAGGGAAAACCAATTGTTTCAATTGCCATACTGCTTCTTATTATACTGGGGTGCATATTTGCAGAATGCATTATGACAAAAGATCCTACCTACATGGATTTGCTGAATTATAACAAAGCGCCGGACAGAGAGTTTTTATTTGGAACAGATACGATGGGGAGAGATATATTCTCCATGATCTGGTACGGAGGACGAATCTCATTAATGATAGGAGGTCTTTCAACTGTAATTTCCACACTGCTGGCAGTTATCATCGGAGCGTTCAGTGGAATGGCACCGGCCTGGATAGATGAAGCAATTATGCGTTTTACAGAAATTTTCTTAAGTATACCATCACTGCTTTTGATTATCTTATTACAGGCAATTATGGGAAATGCAACAGTGCTTAGTTTATCCCTCGTAATTGGAGTGACCAGCTGGACCAGTATTGCGAAAGTAGTTCGTACAGAAGTGCGCCAGATTCGCAACAGTGAGTTTGTGATCGCATCCAGATGTATGGGAGGCGGCTTCTTCCATATATTATGGAAGCATCTGACACCCAACTTTTTCTCTGCAATTATGTTCATGGTTATCATGAATGTGAGAACAGCCATGATGTCAGAAGCAACCTTAAGCTTTATGGGAATTGGGCTTCCAGTAGAGATTATTACCTGGGGAAGTATGCTGTCACTGGCTGAAAAGGCCATGATGACAGGATCCTGGTGGATTATACTGATACCCGGATTATTCCTGGTGGTAACAGTACTTTGTCTGACGAATATAGGAAATGCCTGCAGACAGCAGGCAAATCGAAAAGAAAGTAATTTGTAATAAGCGTACTTAAGACTCTGTTTCGTAAGGAACGACGACTGTATGAGGATAAGCAAAATCCAATGCAGGATCCTCATGAAAACGATGAATCAATTCTTTACGGATATCACTGCAGGCAGTGAAGTTTTCTTCTATCGTGGAAGTGACGACGCTGGCTCGCAGAGTTATCCCATTCGCTCCAAGCTCGCTGACTAATACTTTAGTCGGTTCAGCCTGGGGCTTTTTTGCGGCCTTTACAAGAGGATGTGCGTCAATAATCTGGGAGAAAACCTTACAGGCCTGATCCAGATCGGATTCGTAAGTGATTTCAATATCCAGGAAATTGGAATTTACAGAATTCTCATCGAAATAACTGTTATCAATCACACAAAGATCCATCTTGGCATTTGGAACAATGACACTGCTGTTGTTGTAAACATTCCGAATGATGGTATTGCGCAGATTAATGGACTGAATATATCCAGTGATCTGTACTCCGTCAATGGTGACATTTACTCGATCTCCGATATCAAAGGGCTTAAAAAAAGTCAGGATAAATCCATGCACGATATTAGACAGACCTTCCTGAAAAACAAAACCCAGAACGACAACCAGGAGAGAAGAAGACATCAGGATCGAATTATAAAAACTTGCCATGGCATCGGATAAGCTTCCGATCTGGATCAGAAAGAAAATGATAATCAGAGCCTGAAGAACTCCCTTCAGGAAATTGGTATGAAGATTGTTTTTCTTTTTAAAATAGTCAAAGCAAAAGTTCATAATTCGGATCGTTAAAAGCATCAGAATCACCAGAAGCAGTGCTCTGAACAGATTGGAAGACCACAGAACCTTGAAAGTCTGTGGAAATTGTTTAAAAAAATGAGACAATAGAAAGCTCCTTTCTAAACTGAAATTATGTAGCTGATTTTATTTTCCTATTCTATATCGAATGCGTATGATTATGCAAGAGCAAATGAAGTTTTTATCTCAGTCGAGAAGACTCCCACCTCTTTCAGGTGGTGAGTAATAACAAATTTGTCTCAGTGGGAGTCCAATCTCCGACTGAGATAAACGCTCCGCGAGGATGCGCAGTGATTCTGTAAAGAATGTGTCAGCTTACGCTGACCAGAATCACGCGCCAAGTCTCGCGGATGCTCGACTTGAATTAGATATTCCATATGAGGAATAAAACATGAAAAAAAGGAATACCACAAATATCCCCCTGGGAGGGTTGGAGAAAAAAATGAACTTTGCTAATATTACAACAGAAAATAAAATAGAAAGTGCGAAATTAAATGAATCATTATGTTTTGAAAAGAATGTTACAGTTAATTCCCATTTTATTTGCCATTACATTTCTTTCATATGGAATGATGCGAATTGCAGGAAGTGATGTAGTTACACAGAAAATGGAAAATACGGGGACAGTCGTCTCAGAAGAGATGATGGATGCTGCGCGAGAGCAGCTGGGGCTGGATAAGCCATTTTTGACACAATATTTTGTATGGCTGGGTAAGTTGCTAAGAGGAGACATGGGAAACAGTTATGTTTCCGGGAATCCGGTGTTTACCACATTTATATCGAAGCTTCCGGCAACCTTGCTGTTGACAATTGTGTCGATTGTGCTGACGATTGTAATATCAGTGCCACTTGGTGTGCTGGCAGCAGTAAAGCAAAACACGATTGTCGATTATTTGATACGATTTTGCAGTTTTATTGGAAACAGCCTTCCGAATTTTTTTGTGTCTTTGATTCTTATGTATTTTCTGGCAATTAAAATGAGATGGTTTCCGGTCATCGCAAAAGATGTCAGTTTACAAAGTGTGGCAATGCCGGCCATTACGCTTGCGATTGCTATGTCGGCAAAGTACCTTCGTCAGGTCAGAGCGACAGTGTTGGATGAACTGAATAAAGATTACGTGGCAGGAGCAAAAGCAAGAGGCGTGAAGTTTTCGATAACTTTATGGAAAAGTATTATGAAAGCATCATTAGTTACCATCATTACACTTTTGATGCTCTCTGTAGGAAGTCTTCTCGGAGGAACTGCGATTGTCGAATCTATATTTATGTGGGATGGTGTAGGAAAGATGGCAGTAGATGCAATCTCAATGAGAGATTATCCAATTATTCAGGCATATGTAATGTGGATGGCCATTATCTATGTTGTTGTAAATCTGATTACAGATGTATCTTATCGTTTCCTGGATCCAAGAATTCGATTGGGAAGAGAGGAAGCATAATGGAAAATGAAAAAAATAAAGTAACCGTTCGTGTTCAAAAAATTAAGAAAAATTATATAAAACAGAAACTGATATTTTTTTTGATACTTGCAGCAGCGTTGGTACTTGCTGCTGTTTTTTCAGACAAACTTTGTCCCTATGACCCATATGCCCAGGATTTATCCTGCGCCATGCAGGCACCCAGTGTATTGCATCCGTGTGGAACGGATACTTATGGAAGGGATATGCTCTCAAGAGTAATCAGTGGTGCAAGAGCCAGCATATTTTCCACATTTATTTTGGTTGCAGTCATTTCCGTTTTTGGTACAGCTGTGGGAGTGTTTTGCGGTTACTATGGGGGAATCCTGGATTCTTTAATGATGCGAATATCTGATATTTGCCTTGCATTTCCAGGATTGGTATTTGCGATGGCGATTGCAGCTGTGCTGGGAGGCGGTATTCAGAATGCAGTCATTGCTCTGGCAGTCATAAGCTGGCCGAAATATTCGCGGATAGCCAGAGGGCAGACTTTGGCACTGAAAAATGTACCCTACATCCATGCAGCAATTCTGGCAGGTGATACATCCGGGCAAATTATCTGGCGTCACGTGCTGCCAAATATGCTGGGACCGGTGTTGGTGACAGCTATGCTTGATATAGGAACCATGATGATGGAACTGGCAGGTCTGTCTTTTCTTGGGCTTGGAGCACAAATTCCAATGGCGGAATGGGGAAGCATGATGAGTACCGGAAGGAGTATGCTTCAGACTTACCCATGGGTGGTACTTTCACCTGGAATTGCTATTTTTATATCGGTAGTTATTTTTAATCTTCTTGGTGATACGGTGAGAGATTATCTGGATCCGAAAAACAGCCGCAGCACCAGAAGATGATATCTATAAATTATTATGCGAGGAGGAAAAACATGAGAACAAAGAGAGGAATTGCGATGGCACTGATGCTGGGACTGACAGTAAGCTTGTCAGTGATCTCTGCATCAGCAGATGAAAAAAAGACATTTGTATTCGGAGATACTACATTTAATGCAGAAAATGAAGAGGCAGATGTGAATCCACAGAATACCTATGCAGGTTGGGCTTGTATCCGTTATGGAATCGGTGAAACATTGTTTAAGTATTCTGATGATATGGAAATTGAACCATGGATTGCGAAAGAATTTGAAAATGTAGATGAACTGACCTGGAAGATCACGTTAAACGATGGAGTAGTATTTTCAAATGGCCGCGCATGTGATGGTGAGGCCGTAAAGGAGAGTCTGGAATCGCTGGTTGCAAATCATGAACGTGCAGCAGGAGATTTATGTATTGATTCGATTGAAGCAGATGGTAATACGGTCACAATAAAGACAACAGAACCAAAACCTGCGTTGATAAATTATCTGTGTGATCCGTATGGATGTATTATTGATACAGATGCTGGGATTACAGATGATGGTATCGTAATCGGAACCGGTCCATATGTGGTAACGGATCTGGTGACAGATGATCATCTGGATCTGGTGAAAAATGAAAATTATTGGGATGGTGATGTAAATATTGATGAAATTACAGTACGTACCATTTCGGATGGAGATACTTTGGCTTTTGCATTGCAGGCAGGCGAGATAAATGCTGCGTATGGAATGGCATATGCAAGTTATCCTCTTTTTGAAAATGATGATTTTACCTTTACCAGTACGCCAACCAGCAGAGCTTTTTATGCATGGATGAATTTTGAGAGTCCGATCACTTCCGATCCGGCGGTTCGACAGGCCATTGCCATGGGAATTGATAAAGACAGCTTTGTATCAGTATTACTGAATGGTTACGGTTATCCGGCAGTGGGAGCATTCCCAGATACATTTTCATTTGGTGGACAGAATCTGACTACAGAAAGTTATGATCCGGAAGGCGCCAAACAAGTGCTGGAAGAAGCAGGTTGGACAGATACAGACGGAGATGGCATTCGTGAAAAAGATGGGCAGAAATTGGTAATACGCTGGTTGACCTATCCGAGCAGACAGGAGCTTCCACTGCTGGCTGAATCAGCACAGGCAACGCTGAAAGAAATAGGAATGGATGTGCAGGTAAACTGTACTTCAGATAATAATACGATTCGTAAAGATCCAACATTATGGGATGTGTATGCAAGTGCAATGGTGACAGCGCCTACCGGTGATCCGCAGTATTTCTTTACCTCCTGTGCACTGGATTCTTCTGTATCCAATAATGGTCATTACCATAGTGATAAACTGGAAGAACTTGCATCTGAAATGGAAAAAGAATTTAATACAGACAAGAGAAGCGAACTGGGCATAGAAATGCAGCAGACAGTATTAGATGACCATGCCTATGTATTCTGTTCTCATTTGAAAATGAGTATGATTATGCAGTCAAATGTGACAGGACTTGTGGCTCATCCATGTGATTATTATGAACTGACAGCGGATCTTGATATCAATTAGTCAGGAGTCTGCAAAACATGAGTGAGAAAATACTGGAATATGATTCGGTGGAAGTCTCCTTTGGTGGAAAACCGGTAGTAACAAACGTAAGTTTTTCACTGGAGGCAGGAGAGATACTGGGACTGGTAGGTGAATCCGGAAGTGGAAAAAGTACATTGATCAAAGCTGCCATGGGACTATTGGGAACAAATGGAATGGTTACCAGGGGTGACATATTCTATAAAGGGCAGAATATACTGGATATTTCTGAAAGGGAAAAAAGAAAAATCCGGGGAGCACAGATTGGAATGATTTTTCAGGATGCGGGAGCATCCTTATGCCCAATTCGAACGATTGGGGAACAGATTTATGAAAGTATGCGTGCCCATAAAAAAGTGACCAGAAAAGAAGCAAAAGACTATGCCATGAAGCTGTTTGAGAAATTAAACTTTAAAGACAGCAAACGAGTATGGGACAGTTATCCTTTTGAATTGTCCGGGGGAATGAATCAGAGAGCCGGGATAGCCATCGCCATGCTGATGAATCCACCGATCTTATTTGCGGATGAACCTACCAGTGCACTGGATGTTACGGTGCAGAAACAAGTTGTTACAGAAATGATCCATCTGAGAGAATTATTTGGAACAGCGATTGTCATTGTGACACATGATATTGGAGTAGTGCGTGCAATGGCAGATACGATTTTAGTGTTGAAAGATGGCAAAACTGTAGAATACGGGAATGCAAAGGAAGTTCTGAATCATCCTCAAAATGCGTATACGCAGAAGTTATTATCAGCAGTTCCGGTGTTACAGAGGAAAGAAAAAGAATGAGTATAATTTTAGAAGCAGAGCATCTGACAAAAGTATTTACAACAAAAGGAAAAGAAGTATTGAAGGCAGTAGATGATGTCAGTTTTCAGTTAGAAACCGGCGAAATTCTCGGTATTGTAGGAGAATCAGGAAGCGGAAAAAGTACGCTCGCAAAACTGATAACAAGACTGACGGATCTGACATCAGGTACTTTGATATTTGACGGAAAAGATATTACGAATTTAACAGGAAGAGAACTGAAGCATTTTTATGGAAAAATTCAGATGGTATTCCAGAATCCGCTGACATCTTTTGATCCGAGAAGAACGTTAGGAGATGGAATTGGTGAAAGTCTGCGCAATCGTGGCATGAAAAAAGAAGAAAGAAATCGCAGAATAACAGAAGTTCTGGAACAGGCAGGATTATCTTCTGAGTTTGCAGACAGGTATCCTCATGAAGTCAGTGGCGGACAATGTCAGAGAGCTGCGATAGCTCGGGCATTAGCAGTAGAACCGGCGATTCTGATCTGTGATGAAGCTACAAGTGCATTGGATGTAACGATTCAGAAACAAATTATGGATTTGTTGCAGGAGTTGAAAGAAAAACAGGGATTATCTTTCATTTTTATCTGTCACAATCTTGCTTTGGTACAGATGTTCTGCGACCGTGTATTGGTATTGTACGATGGAAAAGTGGCAGAGAGTGGAACGACAGATGAAATTATCAATCATCCCAAAGAAGAATATACAAAAAAACTGATAGAATCTGCCTGCGAATCTTAAATCAGGGTGAAGCTGCATGTTGACGTTTAGAAACTGATATCATATAATTAAGGTAACTTTTAGGAAAAACATGACGGGAGGATTAGTTCATGAAAAAAGCAAGAAGTCTTGTAATTACCCTGTTACTGATGGTTGCCTTTGTGATGGCAGTTCCGGTTACCGGATCAGCAGCAAGCAAGTATTATGTGACAACAACAGCTGTGAATTTAAGAAGCGGTGCAAGTACCAGATCAGGAAGAGTATTACTTCTTCCAAAGGAAGCAGCAGTGAAGTATCTTGGAAAGTCCGGAAACAAGTGGTATAAAGTAGAATACCAGAACAACAGACAGCAGAAGTTCAGAGGATATATTTACAAATCTTATCTGCAGTCGGCAAAGATGTATAAAACATCTGCAAGCCTGAATATCAGACGGGGAACCAGCACAAATACATCTGTAGTTGCAACCGTTCCAAAGGGTGGAAAGGTTATTATTGTAAATACTTATACAGGTGCATGGTATAAGACAGTATATTTTACACCAAATGGAAAAGTGTATCGTGGTTACACACACCAGAGCTATTTAAGAAGAGATGGAGCAAAGCCAGGATACTATAAGACAACAGATTCTGTATATATGCATCGTAAACCAAGCATGTCATCCTCATCTGTACTTGTAGTACCAAGAGGTAAGACTGTAAAAGTAACGAACCTGTCCAATGGAAAATGGTATTACTGTACTTATAAGGCAGCAAATGGAAGAACATATAAGGGATATATTTCCAATGTATGCCTGAAGAAGAAATAAAAGAGAAAAAACGGAGCCGTCAGCGTGAAGCTGGCGGCTTTTTAACACTTTATATTGCTAAAGCAAGAGAAATTTGTTATACTGACAAGGAATTTAGAGCACAGGAGAGAATGCATCATGAGTAAGCTTTTTGATTATAATATTGTACTGATTGGTTTTATGGGTACAGGAAAATCCACCGTATCAGAGTTACTGAAGAGAAGATTTGCCATGGAAGTGGTTGAAATGGACCAGATTATAGCAAAACGACAGGGAATGTCCATTTCAGATATTTTTGCGACCTACGGAGAAGAATATTTCCGGGATTTGGAGACAAATCTTCTGATTGAGATGCAGTCTAAAAAGAACATGGTCATTTCATGCGGAGGTGGAGTCCCGATGAGAGAACGTAATGTTGTCGAGATGAAAAAGAATGGTCGTGTAGTGCTTCTGACAGCAAAGCCAGAAACGATTTTAAATCGTGTAAAAAATAATCATGACAGACCGCTTCTGGAAGGAAACAAAAATGTAGATTTTATTGCAGATCTGATGGAAAAGCGTCGTGAAAAATACCAGACAGCTGCGGACATTGTGATTGAAACCGATGGAAAAAGTGGACTGGAGATCTGCGAAGAACTGGTGAAAAAATTAAGAATACTGGATGCAGAAGCCAGATAAATAAAAGACGTTGAGTGTGAAAAATTTCAACATTCAACGTCTTTGTTATATTGACCAAATCTATAAAGCATTATGAAGAAGATGAAGAACAGTATTTAAATCATTGACGTTCATCTGGCCAGGTGCAGAAGCTTTTCCGGCAGAACCAAACGTCATGGAGGAACCAAAGACTTCACCGCAGAGACGACTGATGACACCTGTTCCTGCCATGGACATAGTAATGATTGGTCTGTCGGCATACTCTGTGACCATTTCTTCTGTAGCGGCAAGAAGAGTCAGCACGTCACGTTTGTTCTGTGGCATAACGGCGATCTTTGGAATATCGGCACCCATGTCCTGCATTTTGCGCAGACGGTATATGATATCAGATTTGGCAGGTGTCTTATGGAAATCGTGGTTAGATGCCACAACCTTTACGCCGGAAGCATGGGCACCGTCAATAATATCTTTTACAATATTATCGCCTTTGAAAATCTCCACATCAATCAGATCAATAAGACCACTTTTTGCTGCATTTAGATTCAGATCGATATAAGTCTTAGTATCAATCTCTTTTTCACCGCCTTCATTGGACGTGCGGAAAGTCATCAGGATCGGTGTGTTACCAAGAATTTCTCGTAGATCTGTCAATACATCTTTTACCAGGTCAAAATCAAATACACCATCAAACCAGTCTGCCCGCCATTCCACTACATCCATAGGGATGGAATGAAATGATTTGGCTGTCGTAAGAATTTCTTCTTTTGTTTTTCCAACGATGGGAACAATAATTTTTGGTGCACCTGCACCAATTTCAATATCTCGAACTTTTACGGTATTCATGATAAGGTTCTCCTGATTCTTAATAATAGTGTTTTATGAAAAAAATTTTTCTTTGATATGTGCAACTGGCATGTCCTGTCCGGTCCAGAGTCGAAAGGCTTCAGCACCTTGATATAGCAGCATGTACAGTCCGTTGAAAGTACTACAACCTCTGGCAGCTGCTTCTTTCAGAAGCAGTGTCTCTCTTGGATTGTAAATGACATCGGATACGATCAGATCTTCATGAAGTCCGTTCAGATCTGGCAGTGGGCACATATTGGTATGCGGTGCCATACCAACGGAAGTGCCATTGATCAGAATGGTACTGTCAGATAATTGATGTTTCATTTCAGTGGCATCGGCAAGATCATACAGAGAAGCCTGGCAATGAGTCTGTGTATTGATGGTATCTACAAGCTTCTGACCTCTTTCCCAGGAACGTCCGTGACGGTTAAAAATGACAATTTCCCGAACCCCGTCCAGAGCTGCCTGAACAGCAATGGCAGTGGCAGCACCACCAGCACCCAGAAGAACCATTTTTTGGCCAATGATATCATGCCCGGCTTCCCGGACAGCCTGCATATAACCAATTCCGTCTGTGTTATGTCCAATGAGTTTCCCATGATCATTTACGACAGTATTGACAGCACCGATCATAGAAGCTGCCGGAGAAAGTTCATCTGCAAGAGTACACATAGGTACTTTTGCAGGCATAGTGCAGTTAAAACCACGGACATTCAGAAGGCGAAGCGCTTTGACTGCATCGCTCATTTCAGATTCTTTAATATCAAAACATAAATATGCATAGTCCAGATTCAGCATTTGAAATGCCTCATTATGCATGGCGGGAGAAATGCTGTGGGAAACCGGACTGCCTATCAGACAGATTAATTTTGTTTTACCTGTAATGGTCATTCAAAAATCCTCCTAGATAAATTTGATAGAAGTATTTTAGCATAGATATACAGGAATGGATTATCAGAATGAAAAAATATTTATAAAGTTGTTTCTTTTCTTTTTTTCTTAAGTTTACGGTAAGTTCCGGCAGTCATTCCACAGGATTTCCGGAAACATTGTGATAAATAACTTTGGGATGAGAAGCCTACCAGATGGGCGATGTCAGAAATGCCGTAATCTGTATTTTCCAAAAGCTCTTTGCACGCATCGATTCGTTTTCGATTTAGATAATTCATAGGAGAAATACCATAATATTTGGTGAATTCATGACCGAGATAATACTTGTTCAGATGACTGAGTTCAGAAAGATGGTCAAGAGTAATATTTTCACTGTAATTAGAATCAAGATAACGCTTTATATGCGCACATTCCCTGCTTGGATGCTGCGCTTTTATTAATTCAAAGGGAGAATCTGTAATACGTCGAAGCTGCAGAATCAGAATATCTAACATGTGTTTGCAGATTTTTTCGTATCCTTCATGTTGTTTATCCAGCTCTTCAAATAGCGCATTAAAGTAAAATAACAGATCAGTTTTTCTCTTTCGGCAGTTAAAAATACGATATTCTTTAGAGTCATTAAAAGAGAAGGATAATCCATCCACTCCTACGGTGAAATAACTAAGAGGGGGAGTTCCTCTGGAAATTTCCGTGTGATTGATGTGAGGATTCACAATGATCAGGTCATCTTTGGATATCGTGTAGATCTCATCATCAAGCATAAACTCACCCTGGCCATCTCGTACATAAAATAATTCAGTAAAAGCATGTGAATGGGGAATGCTTGGCCAGTCACCCTCATAGAGGGATGAAGATGCATTCAAAAGTGTAACAGCCTGTGGAGCAGAATCTTCAGGGCTGAAGCGAAGAGACTGTGTACTCATAGAAAATTCCTCCATATAATTTAGTGATATTGTTCAAGATAAAAATAAGTATATAAAAATAATGACAGTAGCTCACTTTCTGGTCATTGGCTATTTTGGAAAAAATATGCAAAAAAATATAAAAATAAAAATATTACAGGTTATTATGTCGAAAAAAGAAAAAAATTACAAAAATCATAATAACATTATTTATATAATAGCATAATTAAAATTTGAGAGCAAGATTTCTAAAAAATAAAGCAAAAAGCGAATAGAAAAAAGTATAGAAAGACCGTATTGTATAAGTAACTTAATAAACAGGAAAATAAAAACAATACTCCAAGGAGGAAAAAGCGAAATGAAGAGAAAAGTTTTAAGTGTTTTACTTGCAACTGCAATGTTAGGTTCTATGGCAGCAGCAGTACCGGCTGCAGCAGCTGAGGAAGACCAGACATTAACAGTATGGTGCTGGGATCCGAATTTTAACATTTATGCAATGCAGCAGGCAGAGAAAATTTATCAGGAAGATCACCCGGATTTCAAACTGGATATTCAGGAAAACGTATATGGTGACATTGAGACAAAGCTGATTACAGCTGCAACATCCAATGATTACAGCACACTTCCTGACATTTTCTTAATGCAGGATTATTCTTACCACAAAGATGTTACAAGCTTCCCGGGTGTATTTACAGAACTGACAGATTCAGGAATTGATTTTACACAGTTTTCAGCCGGAAAACTTGCAGACTCAACAGTAGATGGAAAGAATTATGGTGTACCGTTCGATAACGGTGCTACAATCATGGCAATTCGTTCCGATATCGTAGAAGAAGCCGGATTAACAACAGATGACTTCAAAGACATTACATGGTCTAAATTCATGGAACTTGCTCAGACTGTAAAAGATAAAACAGGTATTCCAATGTTAACAACATCTGGTGGATCCGAGCTTGTACTGGAAATGCTTCAGTCTGCAGGTGCTTCTCCAATCGTGGACGGTGAAGTAAAAATCGCAGATAATGAAGTTTTAAAACAGGCTGTAGAAGTTTACGCACAGCTTGTAAATGAAGGATATATGACAGAGTATACTGACTGGGATCAGTACATTGCTTCTATGAACAACGGCGATGCAGCAGGTGTTATCAATGGATGCTGGATCATGTCATCCATCCAGGCAGCAGAAGATCAGGCAGGTAAATGGACAATCGTGAATATGCCTGCATTAGATGATGTAGATGGTGCTACAAACTACGCAAACTGTGGCGGAGCAAGCTGGGCAGTATCTTCTAACTGCAAGAATCCGGAACTTGCATACGATTTCATCAAATCAACATTTGGTGCCAGCGTAGAACTTTATGATGATCTTCTTGTAAATGCAGGTGCAATCGCAAGTTACCTTCCAGCAGCTGAATCTGATGTATATCAGGAAGCATCAGATTTTTATGGTGGACAGAAAGTATATGCAGATATCGTAGATTTTGCAAGTCAGGTTCCTGCATTTGACTGCGGCGCATATTATTCAGATGTCAGAAGTGCACTGACAGACGTTATTACAAATGTTGTACAGAATGGTGCAGATGTAGCTGAAGAGCTTCAGACAGCACAGGAAACAGTAGAATTTAATATCGAAGGATAAGAGAACGCGATCAGGCAGTATAGTTATTCTTTGATTAACAGCAATTAACTTGGGCTGCCGCAAAATACATAGGTGATTTTGCGGCAGCTCTGTTATTGAGGAGGACATAAATGGCAAATACACCAAATGGAAGAAAAAAAATGAGCCTGGAAAAAAGACACAACCTGATTGGATGGGCATTTCTGATTCCGGCATCTTTATTGATCTTTGTGTTCTGCTTTTATCCAATGTTTCAGGCGATCCTTCTTTCCTTTAAAAAAGGAATGGGTGATGCACAGACATGGGCAGGTCTGGCAAATTACAGCAGAATCTTAAAAGATAAAACCTTCAAACAATGTTTATTTAATACGGTATTTTATTTTATTATTCAGGTACCGATCATGTTGATCCTGGCATTGATTCTGGCACAGCTTCTGAATAATAAAGATCTTCGTTATAAGGGATTATTCAGAACGATGATTTTCCTTCCGTGTGCAACTTCACTGGTATCTTATTCCATGATTTTTAAATCTCTTTTTGCACCGGATGGATTTGTGAACATGGTACTTACAAAGATGGGAATTGGTGCTGTAAACTGGTTCCAGAATGCATGGGCAGCTCGTTTTGTAATTATTATTGCTCTGATATGGAGATGGACAGGGTACAACATGGTGTTCTATCTGGCCGGTCTTCAGAATATCGATCAGTCCATTTATGAAGCAAGCCGTATTGATGGAGCGAATGCATTTCAGCAGTTCTTTAAAATGACGATACCTTTATTGAAACCAACCATTCTTCTGACAGCGATTATGTCCACTTCAGGAACGCTGCAGTTGTTTGATGAATCTATGAATCTGACCGCAGGAGGACCGGGAAAATCAACGATGACTCTTGCACATTACATATTCAATATTTCTTTTGTTGAGACGCCGAAGTTTAATTATGCGGCAGCATTGTCTGTATTTATTCTTGTTTCTGTGGCAGTCTTGTCAGCAATTCAGATGAAAGTAGGTGACAGCCGTGACTAGTAAAACAAAAAATACTATTTCTTACATAATATTGATTATTGCAAGCTTGCTGTCAGTATTTCCATTATATTATATGATCTCAGGAGCAACCAATAAGAGCATTGATATTGTACGAGGACGTTTGATTCCGGGAGGTTATATCGTAGAGAATTTCAAAACACTGATAAGCAATCAGAATCTTGGACTTGCAATGTTTAACTCTTTTCGAAATGCGATTCTGATTACGATTATTTCGCTATTAGTATGTTCTATCGCAGGTTATGGATTTGAGATTTATCATGATAAAGGCAAGGATACGCTGATGAGTATTCTGTTATTGGCGATGATGCTTCCATTTGTTGCATTGATGATTCCGCTGTTTAAGATGTTCTCCAGTATGGGACTGGTTAACAGCTGGATTGCGCTGGTATTGCCGTCAGTATCTACGCCTTTTATGATTATGTTGTTCAGGCAGGCATCCAGATCTTTCCCGGTGGATATTATCGAAGCCAGCAGACTGGAAGGAATGGGAGAAGTGGCAATCTTTTTCCGGATGTACGTTCCTGTTATGAAGTCTACGTATGGCGCCGCAATGACAGTTACATTTATGAATGCATGGAATAATTACCTGTGGCCGAAGGTTATTCTGCAGGATAATGCATCGATTACCATGCCGATGCTGGTTGCCAATTTAAAGAGTGGGTACAGTGTAGATTATGGCATGCTGATGCTGGGGGTTCTGATTTGTACTCTGCCGACAGCCATCATTTTCTTCTGTCTGCAGAAGAGTTTTTCAAATGGACTGACAGGAGCAGTGAAATAAAGAGGGTTTTGTATTTATGCAAGAATTTATAATGGATGAAAAAGAACAGAAACAGTTAAAAGCAGAACTTATGTTTGCAAAAAAACTGGGACTGATAGAAGATGATACCCTGGACGAGGTGAAGAAACGATGTCAGATTGAGAATCAAAAGAGAAAGCAGATGATACAGCGCGGAGAAATTGTTTATGGGATGGAACAGTTCTCACTGCCTGCGTATGTCAGATATGAGCAGACACGTTTTCGACTTGATTTCGTTTCAGAGAGCGAAAAAATAAACAGACAATATTCTTATCCGGCGATATCCGAGGAAGAAACACTGGCATTTTATGAATCAAACAGAGATCTGTTTACAAGGTATCACGGCGATAGTTTTTCATATGAAGAAGTCGCTGTGATTATCAGAAAAAAATTACGGGAGATAGAATATGACAAGGAAATCCACAACATATTATGTCAGCTCAATTAGAGGAAATGATAATAACGACGGCCTGACACAAGAAACTCCTTTCAGAACTCTGCAACAGATTATGATAAGAGAACCTGGCGCCGGTGATCGCATTTTTCTGGAACGTGGATCTGTTTTTGAAAACCAGTATCTGCATATCAGGGGAAAAGGGCAAAAGGAAAATCTGATAGAAATCGGAGCTTATGGAGAAGGAGACATGCCTCATATCTGTGCCAATGGCACTGGTATCTGGTATCAGGATTATGGAACCAGACTGGATTCACCGGCACATGTGTATAAAGGAAATGTTTCTTCTGCCATACTTCTTTATGATGCAGAATATATCTGGATTCATGATCTGGAGATATCCAATAAGGATAACAGTGATATCAATGGCGCAAAGGCGGGTACACCAGTCGATTATTCAGCACCTGATAAAATGGACAGGACGGGTGTGGCAGTAGTTGTTCAAAATGGTGGTACGCTTCATGAAATAACGCTTCAGAATCTGATGGTTCATGATGTAAATGGAAATGTTTATAATAAGCACATGAACAATGGTGGGATTTATATGACAGCCCTGAAACCTGATGACGAAGAACAGACTGGTATTGCCAGATATGATACCGTGAAGGTGGAAGACTGCTGTGTATGGAACGTCAGCAGATGGGGGATTGCAGTAGGATATACGTATCAGCATGCCAGATTTGGGGGTGCAGAACTTCAGGAAGAATGGTTCCGGCAGTATGGGCATGAGAACATTGTTCTCAGAAACAATTATGTAAAAAATGCAGGCGGAGATGCCATTACACCTATGTATGCGTTAGAACCGCTGGTGGAACATAATATGGCAGATTCCTGTGCAGCAGAAATGAATGATCGGATATATTGTCATCCGGAAGACAGAATGGGGAAAGTTGCAGCAGCAATCTGGCCATGGAAATGTAAAAATGCACTGTTTCGGTTTAATGAGGCTGTAGATACCAAATTAAATCAGGATGGTATGGCATACGATGCAGATTCCGGAGATGGAACTGTTTATGAATACAATTACAGCCGCCAGAATGAAGGCGGATGCGTAATGTTCTGCCTGGAAGAAGCAATTCATAATACCTTCCGTAAAAATGTCAGTTATGATGATTTGGGTGGAACATTGAGTCCGTCCGGCAATCCCAATGCATATGTAGCAGAAAATCAGTTCTATATTCGAAAAGGGGTTCCATTATTGCGCAAAAATATGAGCGATGGTGAGATCACGTTAAAAAATAATGAAATTATAGAGATCATGAAAAGTTAAAGTTGACATAAGAAAGTTAAAACAGCGAAGAGGAGATAGAAAATGGGAAAAGGCCGTGTAACCATACCAACAAACTTAGATGTGGTACCACAGACATTAGAAATGTTAAAAGAATGGGGCGCAGATGCCATTCGTGACTGTGATGGAACAGAGTTCCCACAGGAATTAAAAGATACAGGCGCCAAGATATATGCAACTTATTATACAACTCGTAAGGATAATGCCTGGGCAAAGGCAAATCCGGAGGAAATCCAGCAGATGTATATC
>CAKRON010000051.1 GCA_934373455.1 uncultured Marvinbryantia sp. | reverse complement strand
TGCCTCTGTGGTTTCTTCTTCAGATGCTGCTTCAGTGGTAGCTTCTTCAGTTGCAGCTTCTGTAGTTGCTTCAGTTACTGCTTTTGTCTCTGCTTCTGTAGTCTTTGTTGTTGTGCTTCCTCCGCAGCCTGTCAATAAAGATGCTACCATCGCTGCTGAAAGTACCACTGCCATTTTTCTCTTCATAAAAATTTTCCTCCTTGCGTATATAACGCATAAAATTAAAAAAGAGCACTTACAACGAGGTAACTGCTCCAAATACACAACCTGATTTTTCCTTATCTGGTATATACGTACTGTCAAATCCTCGTGACATGAAATCTAAGATTTCTGTACAACAAAAGGCAGTTCTCCCGACTTATTGATCTAACGCTCAAGCCCCCTTCCCAGTTGCCCAGTGGATATCAGCCTTTGCTCTCAAAATACGGTGACGAGTTCGCACGGGATTCTCACCCGTTTCTCTTTTCAGCAGACGAAATTGTCTGACACCTTTTGTTTTCTTTATGCTATTGTATTATTTTCTTTCCTACTGATGTAGTATAGCACACTCATTTCAACAGTGCAATAGCGATTTGCAGTCCTTTTTTATTTCTGGAAATATTAGGCAAACTTCCCTGTAATATCAAATCCGTGATCCATCGGTCCGCTTCCGGCTCCAAGATCCAGCATCGCCCCCAACGCTCCTGATATATAATCCTTCGCCCGCTCCACGGACGTCTTCAAATCATAACCTTTTGCCAGGTTTGAGGCAATGGCAGAGGACAATGTACACCCGGTTCCATGCGTATTTGGATTATCAATTCGTTTTCCACAGAACCACTGATAAGATCCCTCACAATATAATAAATCATTGGCTGTATTTCGCTGATGTCCACCCTTGCATAGTACTGCACAATGATATTGTTCTGAGATTTTCTTTGCGGCAGCAATCATGTCTTCTGCACTTTCAATATGCATGCCTGTCAGTTCTTCTGTTTCCGGAATGTTTGGCGTCAGTACGGCTGCCAAAGGAAAAAGCTGCTGTTTTAAAGTATCCATAGCATCTTCACTGATCAGTCTGGCACCGCTTGTAGCCACCATAACCGGGTCTACAACAATATTTTTTGCCTGATACTGTTTTAATTTTTCAGCAATGATGCAGATCAGTTCACGATCTGATACCATACCGATTTTTACTGCATCCGGAAAAATATCTGTAAATATACTATCCAGTTCCTGTCCAAGAAATTCCGGAGTCACATTTAAAATTGCCGTCACACCGGTTGTATTCTGTGCAGTTAAAGCAGTGATGGCACTCATAGCATATACCCCATTTGCCATCATCGTCTTAATATCTGCCTGAATCCCGGCGCCTCCGCTGGAATCACTTCCCGCAATCGTCAATGCCGTTTTTTTCATCACCGTTCTCCTTTTAATTCCTCATAATATGCCGGAAACTCCATTAATGTTTTCAGATACACTTCGCTGATCTCTTTCACACCCGCCTGATCTGTTTCCCCTTCACTATCATAGACTCCTACGATCCGGAAACCATCCTGTTTCGCAGTCTGAAGTGCATATAAAGAATCCTCAAATACCAGCGTTTCTTCCGGTTTTGTTCTCATATACTCTGCTGATATTCTATAAATCAGAGGTGAATGCTTACTTTCTCCCACTTCACTTGTGGTATCAATCTTTTCCAGATACTCCAGCAGACCGGTTCGCTGAAGCGCTCTTATTACATGCTCCCGCGGGCTGGAAGTGGCCGCAGTCATGGAAACTCCCCTTTCTTTCAGAAATATCAGAAGATCTTTTGCTCCCGCTTTTGCTTTTACTTCATAAAAATAAAAGTCCTGCAGCATCTCCTGAAGCCCTTCCATAATTTCCTGTGGCGTCTTACTTAATTGATACTGTTCCTTTAAATATGTCACACCCTGTTCCATGCTCATGGAAAACAAGGTATCTCGAAGCCCTGGTTCTGGCTGTATTCCATGCTTTAACAGATATCTTTCTCCCAGATCATTCCAGATCTCCATGGAATCCAGCAAAACACCATCCAGATCAAAAATTGCTCCCCGAATCATGCCTCCACCATCTTTCGTGTCGCTTCTTTTAAATTCTCAGCTGCTTTTCGAATATCTTTCTGAGCATAGATTGCACTGATTACAGCAATCCCACAAAGGCCGTTTCCTGCAAGTTCTTTTACATTTTCCTGTGTAATGCCGCCAATCGCAATGACCGGAATCGATACTGCTTCACAGATTGCTTTCACAGTCTCATGGGATACTTCCACTGCGTCTGCCTTCGAACCGGTTGGAAATACTGCTCCTACTCCAAGATAATCTGCCCCATGCTTTTCTGCCAGAATTGCCTGTTCGACCGTCTGAGCGGATACTCCAATAATTTTATCCGGACCAAGTTTAGCTCTCACATCTCCTGCTTCCATATCTTTCTGTCCAACATGCACTCCGTCTGCGTTCATGACTACCGCAATGTCCACATTATCATTAATAATAAATGGCACCTGATATTCTCTGCAAAGCTTTTGCATTTCTTTTGCTTCTTCCAGAAAATGTTCTTCATCCAGTTCTTTTTCTCTGAGCTGCAGGAAAGTCACACCTCCATCCAGACTCTCTTTTACAACGGAATACAATGTCCGCCCATTTAACCAATGTCTGTCTGTAATTGCATATAATAATAAATCTTTTTTATCGACGTTCATATTTTGCCCCCTTATTCAATGTTTCTTCATCCATCAGACAAATTGCATCAATGATGCGGTTACGATAGGTAGAATTGCCTTCCCATTCCTGCATATGACTCCAGCCAATTTCACCTGCAAGTCCCATAACACAAACAGCTGCGGCGGCTCCTTCCAGACGCTGATCCGGATTTGCTGTTATATAAGCTGTCATCATGCCGGATAACTGACACCCGGTTCCGGTAATCTTTCCCATTTCTGGTCTGCCATTGCGAATGACATAACAGATTTCTCCGTCACTTACCAGGTCAATGGCACCTGTAACCGCAATGATAGATCCGCTTTGCTTCGCAAATTCCTTCACAAATGAAATGGATGCTTCCAGGTTTTCTTCTGTGACAGCATCTGCCACATCTGCATCCACCCCTTTTGTCGTCCCACTTCCAAATGCCAGCGTCTTAATTTCAGAGATATTACCGCGTATAACCTCTGGTTTTAATTCTTTCATCAGATTCAATACTGTCTCTGTGCGAAGTCTGGATGCCCCTGCGCCTACCGGATCCAGCAGGATCGGATGTCTCAGTTCTTTTGCGCGCTTTCCTGCAAGAAACATTCCTTCGATACTGCGCTCATTCAGCGTCCCGATATTAATATTTAATCCTCCGCAGATCGTAGTAATATCTTCTACATCCTTTGGTTCATCTGACATGATAGGACTTGCGCCACACGCAAGTAACACATTCGCCACATCATTCACCGTTACATAATTGGTGATATTATGCACCAGTGGTACTTGTTTTCTGACATTCTTTAAACATTCTCCCAACATAGGTTTCATCTCCTTTGAATATGATTCACGTAACTCAAAAACGGATATACCACAAGGCATATCCGTTAAAATACATACAAAATAAGTATTCTCTATATCCCTACGTTGGCATTATCCAAATCAGGTTATGGGTCCAGACAAAACATTCTGTTCTCAGCCTGCTCATGGCAAGCTCCCCTTTATTCGTTACGTTCATTATAGTTCAGTTTTGCATGATTTTCAATCCCGAAATCCATTTCATTCTGGACATTTGTAACAAGAATTTTTATAATAATACTATCTTTTCATTGGAGGTGTGGTATTCTATGAGTTTATTAAAGGAAGTCGATGTGCAAAAGATTCTGAGCACTTCCAGAATGGGATTATGGCGAGTAGAGATGGAGGATGGACAGCCACCAAGGTTTTTTGCAGATGCGGTAATGGATGATCTGCTGGGTGTTTCAGGAGATATTTCTGCCGAAGAACGCTTTTTATTTCACAGGTCTCACATCCATCCTGACGATCAGGAGCTTTTTCTTGAATATTCCCGCAAATTATCTGAGATACGTACAGAAATTGTTTATCGCTATATTCATCCGGTTCTGGGAGAAATGTTGGTTCGATGCAGCGGTTCCAGAGATACTTCCATACAGCAATACATGTGTGTCATCGGCACTCATCAGGATATTTCTGACACAACCCGGCTGGAGCAGGATAAATTTGCCGAACGTCGTCTGGCAGAACTAAATCATACACTTCGCAAAGAACAGCTGCTGCGGGAAGATTACTATCAAAATCTCCTGGACGTACAAAGCTGTGGTGTCATGGTCTATACTCTTCCGGATCACAAAATCGTTCATATGAACGCTGAAGCTTTACGCATGTACGATTTAAAAAGTATAAACGATGCACAGAATTATCTGGGAGATGTTCTTTCCAAAGTATATTATCCTGAACCGGATACACTAAAGAATCTCTGCAATCTTCGCAATCAGGACGGTTCCGTTGATTATGAATGCATTCTGTATAAGGATTATGCCAATGAATGCCATATTGTTGCCAAATCTAAAAACTTTCAGACCCCCAACGGTGAACGTGCTGTTGTCACCACATTTTTAGATGTTTCTGAGATGATCGTCCTGCGCGATGCTCTGAAAAAAGCAGAAGAAGTCAATCAGGCAAAATCCACTTTTCTTTTTGCCATGTCCCATGACCTGCGCACTCCTATGAACGCAATCATCGGTTATGCTGAGCTGATGGAATCCCATTGGGATGAAAAAGAACTCACCCAGAGTTATCTGAAAAAAATAAAAGATGCCAGTCAGTTTCTTCTTTCACTGATTGGCAATATTCTGGAAATGGCACGCATTGAAAGCGGAAAAGAAACTCTTCACGAAGAGCTATGGAATCTTTCTACTCTTCAAGATACTCTTGATCTGCTGGATAACGAAATATCACGCAAACAACTGCATTTGCATCAGGATTTTTGCCTGCAGTATCCTAACGTAATCTGTGATGCCATGAAAGTTCGTGAAATCATCATGAACCTGTTGAGTAATGCCGTAAAATATACCCCGGACGGTGGTGATATCATTCTGCATATCGATGAACTTCCGTCTGCTCAAAATGACTACACTATATTGCATATTATTATAAAAGACAGCGGAATTGGCATCAGTCCAGAATATCTTCCGCATCTGTTTGAGGCATTTTCCAGAGAGCGGGATTCTTCGGAATGTGGCATTATCGGCAGTGGTTTAGGCCTTCGGATCGTAAAGTCCTTTGTAGATCTTATGAATGGTGAAATTCATGTGGACAGTGAGCCAAATAAAGGTACACAATTTACAGTCTCCATCCCACTGCGCATTGCACCGCAGGACGCGTCCGACTGCCTGGGAAATAGGACTTCTTCTGATTCTGAAATTTTAAAAGACATCCATATACTTCTGGCAGAAGATAATCCTCTGAATGCTGAAATTACACAGACAATTCTGGAAGATGCACACATACAGACCGATCTGGCACCAGATGGTGCAGCTGCCTTAGCTATGCTGCAAGAAGCTCCTGCAGGATATTACGATCTGATCCTGATGGACATCCAGATGCCTCATCTGAATGGCTATCAGACAACCCAACGCATCCGTGCACTTCCTGACAGTCGGTCGCAGACTCCGATTATCGCCATGACCGCAAATGCCTTCAAAGAAGACAGGGATGCTGCGCTTGCTTCCGGTATGGATGATTACATTGTAAAACCGGTGGAAATCCACGCTATGTTAAATACCATTGCATCTGTCCTCATTCATTACAGAAGCTGAAAACAGCCCCATCTGTGCATCCACACAGATGAGGCTGTTTTCTTATGAGCAAGGGTCAAAAAGCACTCTCGTCACTCATTATCTTATTTGATGTTTCCAAGGTCATTTACTGTTATAGCAACTTCTGGCATAGCATCGATGCTGTTATCAACTGTCACTTTGCCAGCTAACATATCAGCTACCAGTGCTTTGTAATCATCTTCTGTAAAGCCATCGTTCCACTGTGTACTTTCAAGAGGAATCTGTACGTAGTTTTCTTCTACATTTTCAGATACAAGACCAAGATTATCGATCTTTCCTACGTAATCTGCCCATGTATCATCCAGAACGATTGCAGAAAGAAGAGTCTTAACAGTAGGAGCAAGTCCCTTCATAGCAGAAGTAATTGTCATACCTTCGCCATACTGATCAATAATCGGAGCCTGATCAGAGTCAACACCGATCACTTTTCCGTCTACTTTTGCTGCTGCTTCTGCTGCTGATGTGTAGATACCGCCTCCGCATGCAAAGACAACTTCTACACCGTTGGTAGAATACCAGGTATCCATAGCTGCTGTAATATCTGCATCACCGTAGAACTGTCCGCCGTAAGCATATTCTACTGTTACTTCATCTGTAATGCCAAGTTCTTCTGCTGCTGCATTTGCTCCCTGTACATAACCGAATCCATAACGGATAACTGCTGGTACAGACATTCCACCCAGGAATCCAAGGTGCTTGTATCCCATCTTCACTGCTGCGTATCCTGCCATGTATCCCGGAATCTCTTCCTGATAGATTGCACAGTAAGTATTCTCTGTGTTATACGCCTGTGTAACATCATCTACACCAGCTGCTCCTGTCAGATCTGCTTCGGACATATCCAGTGCGATGAATTTTACATCCGGATATACCGGTGATTCTTCTACAATAGATGCTGCAAACAGGTAGCCCGGAAGTACCAGAATGTTGTATCCGTCTGCAATTGCCTGGTCACAGCTCGCGATACGTGCTTCATCAGAATCTCCATCTGGTTTGTAGTAGTTGAAGTCAAGATCATTCTCTTCACAAAATGCCTTGCATGCTTCATAAGTGGTCTGGTTAAAAGACTGGTCAGTAATGTCTCCTGAGTCTGTAACCATCGCTACTTTGTAGTCTCCCTCTGCCATAGCAGGTGCTGCCATAGAAAGTGTAGCTGCGCCTAACACAGCTGCTGCAAGAAATGTTTTCTTCATGAAAATATCCTCCTTTTTTCTTGTACGTTTCTTTTAAAGCTATCTCTAGCTTAACATCTTTTTCGGAGTTAAGCAAGGAGAAAGCACATTGAAAAAACTGGATTTATGCCTCTCTTAACAACTGATCAATCTTGGTCTTTACCAGGTCAAAAGCCACCTCATTCTGACCACTGTTTATGACAATATCTGCCATTGCCTTTGTCGGTTCCACATAGATATAATGCATTGGTTTTACGGTAGTTAAATACTGTTCAATGATTCCTTCCAGATCACGTCCCCGCTCTTTTACATCTCGGACAACCCTTCTTAAAATTCTTTCATCCGCATCTGCCTCTACAAAGATTTTAATATCAAACATCTTCCGCAGTTCCTCATCCTGCAAAGCAAGAATGCCTTCCAACAATATAATTTTGTTTGGCTTTATCTCTATCGTCTCTTCTTTGCGGTTATGAAGCGAATAATCATAGGTCGGACAGTAAATTGTTTTTCCTTCTTTTAACTGCTTTAAATGCTCTACCAGAAGATCTGTCTCCAGCGCAGCCGGATCATCATAATTAATATGTTTTCTTTCTTCCAATGAGATTTCATCATGTCTTCGATAATAATTATCATGATACAGAACCGTAATTTTATCTCCGTACAGTGCTTTTAATTTATTCGTAAATGTCGATTTCCCCGAACCGGATCCGCCGGCGATTCCAATAATTACACAGCTCATTTTATTTTCTCCTTTGTTTATCTCATTGTTCTCAGTCCAACGGCAAGAATATTTCTTACACAATGCTGCAAATCCGCCAGTGTCATTTCTGTTCCTTCTTCTGCACCATTTATCAGATCTTCCACATTCAGTGCGCAGCCCGGCATCAGCATATCATTTCCGGCATGAATTGCCTGCTTTGCAGATGCCCAGGTATATTTATCCGGAGCCTGTCCCATAATCGACGTGTCCTGAGTTGCATACCAGTCGGTCATGACAAATCCATCAAACCCCCATTCTTCCCTTGCCGCAGTCTGAAGCAGATCGTATCTGTTGGCCGAATGAATGCCATTGATCAGATTGTAGGATGTCATAATTGCATACGGATGTGCTTCTTTCACAGCAATTTCAAATCCTCTTAAGTAAATCTCCCGCAATGCCCGTTCACTGATATGAGCATTGGTATAATTACGATTATCTTCCTGATTATTTGCTGCAAAATGCTTTATGGTGGTTCCCTGTCCTTCGACAGACTGAACACCCAATGTATCTGCCGCAGCACAGCGACCGGTCAGATACGGATCTTCGGAATAATATTCAAAATTCCTTCCACATAATGGATTCCTGTGAATGTTCATACCTGGAGCAAGCCAGAGATGCACTCCAAACTGCTGCATTTCTTCTCCAACTATTTCTCCCATCTGTCTGATCAGACTCATATCCCATGACTGAGCCAAAGTGCTGGCAATCGGTATCGCCGTACAATACTGATAATAGTCTGCCGTATCTGCCGGAAGATCTGCCGGGAATGGACGATAAGCCATACCAAACACTTCTCCTCCCGGAATCTTTTCCCCATCAGATGTTGTCTTAAAATGTGGCTGAAGACGTAACCCCGCCGGTCCATCTGCCAGAATCAGTACCGGAATCTTTCTGTTCTCTTCCAGACCCGACCAGGTTTCCCCTGCTGCTCCAATAACCCGATCTGATGCACATCCAATTTGGTTTGCATCATCCTCCAGACGTTCTGTACCTACACAGAGATTTGCCAATTCCTCCACGGTAAGCTGGGCCACCAGATCTTCCAGTCTCACATCTCCATTTTTCACCTGTTCCATTGTCAACATCTTCTCAGGGAAATGATCTTTCATCTCTTCCCTGACTCCAGCGCTGTATACAATTTCTTCACAACAGATCTGACTCAAATCTGCCACAACAATCGGTACAGATTCCAGAGCTTTTTCTGTTTCTTTTCTGACTCTGTCATCTTTCTTTTTCAGTGCTGTTTTTCCATGCTCTGTATCAGTAATCGTTTCCATCTTTGCATCTGCATCAAAAAGATTCTTCAACTGCTCCGTCTTTTTCATTTGTTCGATACGTACAACGGCCAGCGGCTGGGTACTTCTGGAGCTGTTTCCCATTCGAATCAGATAATCTCCCGCCTCCAGTTTCCAGGCTGCTTCTGCGCTGCTGTAAGAAGCAAGTGCTGCCAGTGGAACACGCATCATCATCAATTCACTGTCTCCCGGCTGAAGTTCTTCCGTCTTCTTAAAAGCTACCAGTTCCTGATATGGTTTCTCCAACTGTCCCTCCGGAGCAGATGCATACACCTGTATCACTTCTTTTCCTGCATATTCTTTTCCACTGTTCGTCACTTCTACCCAAAATACCAGGTATCCGTTGTACAGTTCCACCTGATCCGGTCTTATGGTAAATTCTGTATATGTTTTTCCATATCCAAAACAATACGCAGGTTCCACATCAAACGTATCAAAATAACGGTATCCTACAAAAATATCTTCTTTATAATATTCATCGTTCACATCACCATTATTATGGCTGTAATCTGCGGAAGACGGATAATCATAATAATCTTTTGCCCATGTATCTGTCAGTTTTCCGGATGGAATCGTTTTTCCGATCAGCACATCTGCTACAATATGACCGCCCTCACTACCAGTCTGTCCGATAATCATGAAAGCATTTAAATTCTTAAGGCTTCGGAGAAATGACGTATCTATAATACCTCCGGTATTTAACAACACGATGCTTTTCTCATAATGCTCTGTTATATACCGGAGATTTGCTTCTTCTCTGTCTGTCAACAGATAATCTCCCTTTCGACAATCACGGTCTTTTCCCTCTCCCGAATTTCTGGAAAGTACATAGACAGCCAGATCAGCTTCCTCTTTCTCTGAGATCTCCGGTGCATCTGGATCTTCATATGGGTAATCAAAAGCTACGTTTATCTCTGGTTTATGAAGATCAGCTGCCAGTTTTTTTATTTTCTTCTGGTATACTTCTTTCGCTTCTGTAATCTGTTCGTCGTAAGTATCCAGCCATCTCTCAGTCACGATCTCAAATCCGGCATCTTTCAATCCCTGTTCAATGCTCACAATCTGTCTGGAATTCACATCTCCCGATCCGGTGCCGCCTTTAATCGTGTGTCTGGCACCATTTCCATACAAGGCTACTTTTCCAACCTGCTTTAACGGCAGTATTCCGTCATTTTCCAGAATGACCATACACTCGCCAGCCAGTTTCCGTACCTGTTCCAGATGTTCCAGCTCAGACTGCGTCATTTCTGCTGTTCTGTTTGCTCTGTACTTTCTCATATACTTTTCCTCCATTCTCTTAAAATTTAAGAATCTGTCATCCTGCAAACTGGCTCTCATACAGATTCTTATAGAATCCACCTTTATCCAAAAGTTCCTGATGTGTTCCCTGTTCAATAATATTTCCGTCTTTCATAACCAGAATCACATCTGCCTCACGAATTGTGGAAAGTCTGTGTGCCACGATGAAACTGGTTCTTCCCTCCATCAAAGACGCAAATGCTTTCTGAATCCTGATTTCGGTTCTGGTATCAATAGACGAAGTAGCTTCGTCTAAAATCAGCATTGGCGGACGACACAGCATCACTCTGGTAATGCACAGAAGCTGCTTCTGTCCCTGTGATAGATTGCCGCCATCTTCTGTTATCCAGGTATCATATCCTTTCGGAAGACGACGGATAAAACTGTGGGCATGGGATGCTTTGGCTGCTTCGATGATCTCCTCTTCCGTGGCATCCGGTTTTCCCATAATAATATTGTCACGAATCGTTCCTGTTCGAAGCCATGTCTCCTGAAGTACCATACCAAATCCTGCGCGCAGGCTTTTTCTGGTCAGGTCACGAATATCTGTCCCCTCTACAGAAATTGCGCCGCCTGTCACATCATAAAAACGCATCAACAGATTGATCAGAGTCGTTTTTCCACAACCTGTCGGTCCTACAATGGCAACTCTCTGTCCAGGTTTTACTTTCAGATTCAGATCCTGTATCAGCTTCTGCTCCGGCACATAAGAAAACTTCACATCTTTTAACTCAATATTACCTTTTATATCTGTTAAAGCAACTGCCGGTTCTGCTTCCGGAATCTGCGGTTCTTCCTCAATCAGATCAAAAATTCTTCCTGCACATGCAATCGCATTCTGAAGTTCCGTCACTACACCGGAAATCTCATTAAACGGCTTGGTATACTGATTGGCATAGCTCAGAAAGCAAGTCAGCTGCCCTACTGACAATCTTCCCTGAATAGCAGAAACTGCACCAGTAATTCCTACACCGGCATACACCAGACTGTTTACAAAACGCGTAGACGGATTTGTGATAGAAGAAAAGAAGATTGCTCTTAGCGAACACTTCTGCAGTCTTCCATTGATCTCATCAAACCGTTCCAGCACATGTTCTCCCTGTCCAAAAGCCTGTACCACTTTCTGATTTCCAATCATCTCATCAATCAGACCTGTCTGTTCTGCTCTGGTTTCTGACTGAAGCTTAAACATGATATAGGTTCTTTTTGCAATAAATCCTGCTACAAAGAAAGAAACCGGTGTAATGATCACCACCACCAATGTAATCTTTACGTTTACAGATAACATAAATACCAGCGTTCCGAGAATGGTTGCTACTCCGGTAAATAGCTGGGTAAATCCCATCAGCAGACCATCTGCAAACTGATCCACATCTGCAATGACACGACTGACAATCTCTCCGTAAGGATGTCCGTCAATGTATTTTAACGGAAGAATTTCTATCTTTTTAAATGCTTCATTTCGAATATCCTGTACGATCTGAAACGTCATTTTATTATTACAGATATTCATCAGCCACTGGGCAAAGGCTGTAATTCCAATACTGATCCCAATCTTCATCAGAATCTGCAGCACTCCGGCAAAATTCACCTGTCCCGGTCCCACAATCTCATCCACCGCAGCTCCTGTCAGTTTCGGCACATACAATGTCAGTGCCACGGTAACAGCTGCCAGAAAAATGGTAAACACCAGATACATTCGATACTTTCCAAGGTAACGGAGTACTTTTTTTAATGTTTCAATCTGTTTGTCTGTCTTCTTTTTATCTGTCTGTGCCATGCTCCATCACCCCTTTCTTTTTTGTCTCAAACTGTGATTCATAAATCTCCCTGTAGATCTCACAGCTATTCATCAGTTCTGCATGTGTTCCGATACCAACCAGTTCTCCGTCATCCAGCACCAGAATCTGATCTGCATACTGTATGGAAGAAGCTCTCTGGGATACGATAAATACAACCGGATGGCTGTCCATCTGACGTATGGCTTTGCGCAGTTTAGCATCGGTAGCAAAGTCCAGTGCAGATGCACTGTCATCCAAAATCAGAATCTCCGGATTTCTCACCAGCGCTCTTGCGATGGTAAGTCGCTGTCGCTGTCCACCGGATAAATTCTTTCCGCTTTGCTCTATCTGATAATCCAGCCGATTCTCTTTCTCATCCACGAATTCTTTTGCCTGCGAAATCTCAATGGCTTTCTCCAGCTCAGCATCTGAAGCTGTCTCTTTTCCCCATCGCAGATTCTGTGCAATGGTTCCCTGAAATAATACTGCCTTTTGCGGTACCACTCCGATATGGGAACGCAGATCTTCTATTTTATACTCCTTTGCATCTTTTCCATAAATGCGCACTGTGCCCTCTGTTGCATCGTAAAATCTTGGAATCAGATTTACGACCGAAGATTTACCTGAGCCTGTTCCGCCAATAATACCGATCGTCTGTCCCGGCATAGCACGAAAACTGATATCTGTCAGGGAATCTTCACCTGAGCCTGCATATCGCAGATTCACATGATCAAACTCCACCACCGGCATAGTATGCTGTTCTTCTTCCGGCCATGTAAGGTTTCCTTCTGACATTCCGGTTTCTTCCTCAAATACACTTTGAATACGGTTACCGCAGGCTACTGCTTTTGTTACCGTAATGATCAGATTTGCAAGTTTTACCAGTTCAACCAGAATCTGATTCATATAATTGACCAGTGCTACCACTGCTCCCTGAGTTATAATGCCGGCGTCTACCCGAAGTGCACCTGTATAAATCAACACAATCAATGCACCATTTACAATGATATAGGTTACAGGATTCATCAAACCGGAAATCTTACCTACAAACTTCTGGGCATCTGTCAGCATCTGATTCTGTTGCTCAAATCTCTTCTTCTCATCTGCCTCTTTATTAAATGCACGAATGACCCGGACACCGGTCAGATTCTCTCTGGTTACTCCAAGAACTGCGTCAAGATTAGACTGTACCTTTCGGTACAATGGCATCGTAATCAACATAATGCCAAATACCACCAGTGATAACAATGGAATTGCCACTACAAACACAAGCGCTGCTTTTACATCCACGGTAAATGCCATCACCATTGCCCCAAATACAATAAATGGTGACCGCAGAAAAAGTCTCAGTACCAGATTGACTCCTGACTGAACCTGATTAATATCACTGGTCATTCTGGTAATTAATGTCGAGGTTCCTATGGTATCCATCCTGGTATAAGACAGATTCTGAATATGTTCAAACAATTCATGCCGCAATTCTGTGGAAAATCCTGTTGCAGCCTTTGCTGCAAAATACTGAGCGGTAATCGAACATACCAGACCAATGATACCAAGTGCAATCAACACACCGCCCATTTTCAGCACATACCTGATATCAGATTTTCCGATACCATAGTCGATGATTGCTGCCATAACAAGCGGCACAAACAATTCAAAAGACGCTTCCAGCAGCTTGAATAGTGGCGCAAGAATCGTCTCTTTTTTGTAATTTCTCAAATACTTTAAAAGTGCTCTCAAAATCTCTTCCCCTTTAAGTTTTTCTTTTTATTATACTCGGATACATCGGTTTTTACAAACCAACATTGCTTTTTTATTGGAATTTTTTTATACTGGATATATGAATATGAGAAAGAATTTTTTATTAACAATGATCTTATTTTGCCTGTGTTTTCCGTTATGGGCAGCTGCCGAATCTGATGAATATGATCTTGATCCGCAGCTGTTTATTTATTATGCCCAATTGACAGAAGATGAACAGGCTGTTTACGTCCAAGCCGTAGATACTTTTTCTTCCGGAAATCCTTCATTTTCTCCAAACCGTATCATTTCTCTGGACAGTGCCGACCGCATTATGCATGCCGTATGCAAAGATCAGCCACAGCTGTTCTGGCTGCAAGAAAGTTTTCAATATGAATATCGGCAGCATCTGACAGGATGGGAAGAAGTCACTGTCATTACTGCTGATTTTAATGATCTTGCTGACAATCTGGAAGACAATCGAAGTTATCTGGAAAGTCAGCGTGATGCACTGATTGGGGATCTCTACGATCTTCCGGACTGGCAACAGGAAAAATATGTTCATGATCGACTGGCATCTATGATTTCCTATTCCAGTGAAAGTGATTATAATCAGACCCTTTACAGTGCTCTCTGTCAGCAGGAAACAGTCTGTGCGGGATATGCCAGAGCATTTCAATATCTGATGACGTCTCTTGGTGTTCCATGCTATTATTGTGAAGGATCTGCTCTTAGCAGTTCTTCAGCAGATAATGGCTGGGATTCCCATGCCTGGAATATTGTCCTGCTAGATGGCAGTTATTATAATGTAGATCTCACCTGGGATGATACCAGCCTGCAAAGCACCGGATTGATCAGCTATGCCCAGTATAACCGCTCTGATTATGATACTTCTTTTTCGGAGACACATATTCGGGATGAAGACTGCCGCTTCATGCCTGTCTGTGACAGTTATTCTTACTCTTATGAAGCACTCTATGGTCTTCCTGCTGAGCTTGGAGCCTTAACCGGGATGGAGGATTATAATTCTATCTGGCATATCTCGGATATTTCTCAATATTATGCCGGTATGCAGCAGCTGATGATCCAATACGGTACCGGTGAGCATACCTTTCATTTTGCTGTCTATAATTCCGAATGTAATGATGCCATTCTTCATGATGAAAATTATGTGGACGGCTATCTTTCTGTGGTCGCAGATGCATTATATCTGAACGGCTACAACTTTTCTATCCATACCAGTTCCCTCAATCTGACCGGAGGGTATTATCTGGTTAGTGTCACAGTTAATCTCACCTGAAATTCTAATGTATCAGGCATTATACTGTGCAACAGAAAACGATCTTCATACCTTTTCGGGTTGTTTTTTATGCCGATAAAAGGTAAGATATAGATATACAAATTTTACTTCAGGGGGTTTTTTATTATGGTTATTTATCGTACTTCAGATTACGCTTCTATGAGTCGTAAAGCTGCAAATATTATTTCTGCCCAAGTCATTATGAAGCCTGACTGTGTACTGGGTCTTGCTACCGGATCTACTCCAATCGGCACTTACAAGCAGCTGATTGAATGGTATAACAAAGGTGATCTGGATTTTTCCAAGGTAACTTCTGTCAATCTTGATGAATACAGAGGTCTTTCCGGGGACAATGATCAGAGCTATCGTTATTTTATGAATCATAATTTCTTTGATCATATCAACATTGATAAATCCAGAACTTTTGTCCCGGACGGTACCGATCCTGACAGCGAACATGCCTGCACAAGATATAATGAGATCATTCGTGAAGTGGGCGGTATTGATCTTCAGCTTCTCGGTCTTGGTCACAACGGACACATCGGATTTAATGAACCAGGTTCTGTTTTTGAAAAAGAAACACACTGTGTAGATCTGACAGAACGCACCATTGAAGCCAATAAGCGTTTCTTCGAGAGAGAAGAGGATGTACCTCGTCAGGCTTATACTATGGGAATCAAAACGATTATGCAGGCGAAGAAGATTCTCCTTGTTGTTTCCGGAGAAGACAAAGCTGAAATTGTAAAAACAGCATTCCAGGGTCCTGTAACCCCTGCTGTTCCTGCATCTATTCTTCAGCTTCATAACGATGTAACAATTGTGGCCGATGAAGCTGCATTGAGCAAAATGAACTCATAAACCATCATACTAATCACGCATACTTAAAGGAGTTCGCCATGATTTTACAAAGCAAACGTGTCTGGATTGCAGGTCAGTTTATTCCTGCCCAGATCGAATTAACGAATCAGAAAATTACAAACATATTCCCATGGGGCACGGTATCCTGTGATGAAGACTGGGGAAATCTTCGTATCCTTCCTGGTTTTATTGATATTCATACGCATGGTGCCTATGGATTTGATACCAATGATGCTGACCCTGATGGTCTGGCTTATTGGACCTCCCATATCCCGGAAGAAGGTGTGACCTCATTTCTCCCGACCACCGTTACCCAAATGCCGGATGTTCTGACAAAAGCTGCTGCCAATGTGGCTTCTGTCATTGAAAACGGTTATGAAGGTGCCGAAATTCTTGGTATCCATTTTGAAGGACCATTTCTGGATATGAATTATAAGGGAGCACAGCCACCGGAAGCGATTGCAGTTCCTACTGTGGAACAGTTCCGAATTTACCAGGATGCCGCAAAAGGCTGGATTAAGTATATTACCCTCAGTCCTGAGCATGATGAGAATTTCGCTTTAACAAAATACTGTGCAGATCATGGTGTTGTTGTCAGTATGGGGCATTCCTCATCAGATTATGAAACAGCTCTGATGGCAGTTGCAAATGGAGCTTCATCCATGACTCATGTATACAATGGTATGACTCCTCTCCATCACCGCAATCCGGGACTGGTTGGCGCTGCGCTTCGCATTCACGACCTGTATGGTGAGATTATCTGTGATGGACATCATTCTCATCCGGCTGCTCTTGGAATTTTCTTCCAGGCAAAGGGCCCTGAACGCAGTATTATGATTTCCGATTCTCTTAGAGTAAAACATGCGCCGGCCGGCGGACATTATCAGCTGGGCGGACATGATATAGAAGTGGGCGAAGACGGTCTGGCACGACTGTCCGGCACTGATACGATTGCCGGAAGTACCATGGCAATGAACCAGGGACTTCGTGTGCTGATTGAAGAAGCAGGAGTTCCTGTATTTACCGCTATTCATTCCTGTACCTTAAATCCGGCACGTATTTTAAAGGTGGATCATAGAAAAGGAAAAATCTGCACCGGATATGATGCAGACCTTGTGGTTTTGGAAGATGATTATTCTGTGGCAGCAACTTACTGCCGGGGAAACCGGGCGTGAAGCCAGCAGGGGCGGGCAGCCAGCGGGGACGGAGTTAATGGCTCTCAGCCAGCGGGGACGGAGTTAATGGCTCTAAAGAGCCATTAACTCCGTCCCCATTGGCTTCGCCCCGCCCTGGCTTGCCTTGGCTTTCATTGCCCAAGATAGTTCTGAATCTTTTCTATATACAGATTCCCCATATTGCTGAGTGCCATGTTTTTTCTTACGATATATCCAATCTCCATCGTGGTATTATGGTTGTATTCGTCGTCGGAAAATGGAACTGCAATATAATCTGTTCCATTTAATTCCTCGCAGATAATGCCGGAGCAAAGCGTATATCCATTTAACCCTACCATCAGATTCAGCATAGTAGCACGGTCATTTGCTTTGATCACTCTGGAGTATTCATTGGTGGACAATATTTCTTCTGCGAAATAAAAAGATCCATTGTCTCCCTGCTCAAAGGAAAGACACGGATATGGGTCCAGCTGCTCAAAACAAATGGACTTTTCTTTCGCCAGTGGATGATTTTTCCACAGATATACATATGCCTGGCAGTCAATCAGATGGTGAAACTCCAGTCCCGCTGAACTGAGCAGCTTCTGGATCGCCTTACGATTGAAATCACAGAGATACAATACGCCGATTTCACTTCTCATTGTGCTGACATCGCTGATCACATCTCTCGTCTTTGTCTCTCGAATTGCAAACTCATACTGGGACATATCATAACTTTTCACCATATCCACAAAAGCTTTCACTGCAAAAGAGTAGTGCTGTGTGGATACTCCAAATTTTTTCTTATAAGATCCACCTTTTCCGTACTTTTCCATTACGCTTTGGTACTGCCCATAGATTTCTTTTGCATGAAGAAGGAATTCCGCTCCATCATTGGTAAGGGTTACGCCTTTTCCACTTCGATTGAAAATTATAATTCCCAGTTCTTTTTCCAGTTCTTTCACTGCACTGGTTAAAGACGGCTGCGATACGTATAGCAACTCAGATGCTTTATTTAAAGAACCCGTCTCAGAAATAGTGATGATGTAATTTAATTGCATTAATGTCATAATGGTTCCCTCAATCTTCCTGAAATCTGGATTCACTTAATTTCGTTCGCAGCGCCTGCATACGTTCGTCTACGGATGACAATATCTGTGCACATTCTGCCAGTTCCTTGCTGATAGATTCTTCCTCGTCTTCCGGAATACTCTTTTTATAGCGAAGTTTATGTTCCTGACTGGCCCACAAATCCATTGCCAGAGTACGAATCTGCACTTCTACCTTCATTGGCTTTTTTTCATTTTGTAAAAAAATCGGCACCTGTACAATCAAATGAAGACTGCGGTATCCGCTTTCCTTAGGATGTTTGATATAGTCCTTCTTTTTCAGCAAAATAATATCGTCCTGCTGAAGCAGGCAGTCTGCAAGCATATACACATCTTCCACAAAAGAACAGATCACGCGGACACCTGCGATATCATCGATCTCATTTTCAATATTCTCCAAAGAGATCGGTATTCCTTTTCTATTCATTTTCTTCAGAATACTGTCCTGTGATTTTAAGCGACTTTTGATTGTCTCAATCGGATTTCTGTCGTATTTTAAAGAAAACTGTTCACTAAGTACTTTGAACTTCGTCTCAATTTCCATAATCGCACAACGATAGTAAGCATTCATTCGCTCTATTGGCTCCATACGTTTTGAGATTCGGTCCATGATCTTCTCATTAGTCAAAATATTATCTACCAGTCGACTGTCTTTCACTCTTTCTGTAATTTTATCTCCCATTGTCTCCCGTAATCTTCCATCAAATTGTTCTTTTATCTTATGAATATTTCCCATTTCTTTTATCCAATACATTATTCCAGAATCGAGTAGGAGGCGGTGACTAACCGCCGTCCTCTCACATCACCGTGCGTACCGTTCGGTACACGGCGGTTTCAAT
>CAKRON010000050.1 GCA_934373455.1 uncultured Marvinbryantia sp. | reverse complement strand
CGTAGATAAAGACGTTCTGGATTTCGGTACGGCAATTGAAAAAACATTAAAAGAACGTTTTGCAGAAATCGATGCAGTCACAGAATATAATCAGTTAAAAGTAATCAACGCAATGCAGAAATGCAGAGTCAGCGCAGAATGTTTTCAGGGAAGTACCGGTTACGGTTACAATGATCTTGGACGTGAGACACTGGAAGCAGTGTATGCAGCTGTATTTCATACAGAGGCAGCTTTAGTTCGCCCACAGATAACCTGTGGCACGCATGCACTGGCGCTGGCTTTGGCAGGAAATCTGCGTCCTGGTGATGAGATGATTTCTATTTCAGGTAAACCATATGACACGCTGGAAGAAGTAATTGGTATCCGTCCATCAAACGGCTCTCTGGCCGAATACGGTATTACATATTCACAGGTGGATCTGACTCCTGAAGGAGAGTTTGATCTGGAGGGTATTAAAAACGCAATATCTGATAAAACGAAACTGGTAGAGATTCAAAGATCAAAAGGATATCAGACTCGTCCGTCTTTGTCAGTTAAAAAAATAGCGGATGTGACTGCATATGTAAAATCAATTCGTTCAGATATCATTGTTATGGTCGATAACTGTTATGGTGAATTTGTAGAAACGATGGAACCAAGTGATTTTGGGGCAGATATGGTCGTGGGATCTTTGATTAAGAATCCGGGAGGCGGATTGGCGCCTATCGGCGGTTATATTGCAGGAACCAATGCATGTATTGAAAATTGTGCTTATCGTCTGACATCACCGGGTTTAGGAAAAGAAGTTGGGGCATCTCTCGGCGTTAATAAAGATTTCTTCCAGGGACTGTTTCTTGCTCCTACGGTAGTAAACGGTGCATTGAAAGGTGCAATTTTTGCAGCAAATATATATGAAAAACTTGGTTTTCATGTGATTCCAAATAGTTCTGAAAGCCGTCATGATATTATACAGGCTGTGGAGTTTGGTTATCCGGAAGGGGTTATTGCATTCTGTGAGGGAATTCAGGCAGCTGCTCCGGTAGACAGCTATGTTACACCGGAACCATGGGCAATGCCTGGATATGACAGTGATGTGATTATGGCAGCAGGCGCATTTATTCAGGGATCTTCGATTGAATTAAGTGCGGATGGACCAATCAAGCCACCATATGCAGTATATTTCCAGGGGGGACTGACCTGGCAGCATGCAAAACTTGGAATATTGAAATCTCTGCAGCGCATGAAAGAACGTAACCTTGTAGACCTTTCCAAAATAGAATTATAATTTTAACATGAAAAAATCAATTATTATCATTGGGGGCGGAGCGTCTGGCATGATGGCTGCGATTGCCGCCGCAAGAGAAGGTGCCTGTGTAACCATTTTAGAGGCAATGGAAAAACCGGCGAAAAAACTTTTGATGACAGGAAATGGAAGATGTAATCTCACAAATCTGGATTTTTCCAGATCTGATTGTTATCGGGGGGATAATTTGGATTTTTGTCATAGCGTTTTGGATCAGTTTGACTATCGAAAAACGATGGAATTTTTTACAGAAATGGGTTTACTTTTGCAGGAACGAAATGGCGGTATTTATCCGCTTACCGATCAGGCTTCTTCTGTAGCAGACCGTCTTCTGTTGGAGATGCAGAAGCTCCATGTAAAATTAAAATGTCAGGAAAAAGTGAAAAGACTTGAAAAAAAAGCAGATATGTGGCAGGTATTTACAGAAACCTGGCATTATGAGGCTGATGCAGTGATTCTGGCAGCAGGTTCTATGGCACTTCCGATCACCGGTTCAGATGGAAGCGGATACGCACTTGCCAAATCAGTAGGACACAGCATACACACACCTTTTCCGGCACTGGTTCCATTAAAATGCCGGGAAACTTTTGTAAAAAAATTATCCGGACTTCGTACCAAATCAGTAGTTACAATGCATATTTTATCCGCAAATGGAGACTTGGAAAAGGTCTATTCGGAGACGGGTGAATTACAGTGGACGGAATATGGAATCTCCGGTATCGTGGTATTTCAGTTAAGCCGCTATGCATCGCACGCACTGCAGAATGGAAAAAAAGCAGAAGTATTTATAGACTGCCTGCCTTCTGTCAGTACAGAATATCTGAGCGATATGCTGCAAAAGAAGTTAAAAGAAGAAAATATTTCTGAGGCACTGACAGGTATACTTCCTAAGAAAATGATTCCGGTCATATTGGAACAAAATCATATAAAAAAAGTATCTGTCAGACCGGATGCAGAACAACTGTTATCGATCTGTCATAGTATCAAGAACCTGAAAATTACCATTAACGGAACACGCTCTTTTGATCAGGCACAGATCTGCGGCGGTGGTATTCCGGTGTCGGAAATAGATCAAAATACGATGGAATCCCGGATATGTCCAGATTTTTATCTTACCGGTGAATTGATCGATATCGATGGTATTTGCGGTGGATATAATCTGCAATGGGCATGGTCTACCGGATATATTGCAGGAAAAAACTGTGCCAGAAAGGGAATGAGACATGATTAGAATCCAACAGTTAAAAGTTCCGTTAACTTATGATGAGACATTTCTGAGAAAAGAGATTGCAAAAAAACTGAGAATTCCGGTATCTGACATCAAAGATCTGCATATACGGAAACAGTCATTGGATGCCAGAAAAAAACCGGATTTATATTATGTTTTAACCGTAGATTTAACGGTGGCTAAAGAAGGTACTATTCTGAAAAAAAAGCAGAATATTATAGTCAGTGCAGTAACAGAACAATCTTATCAGATGCCAGAGTGTGGGAATATTTCGCTTTCACACCGCCCTGTGATTGCTGGATTTGGACCGGCAGGACTTTTCTGTGCATTAATTTTAGCAAAAGCAGGATATCGTCCACTTGTACTGGAACGAGGGGAAGATATTGATCATCGTACAGCTGCTGTAGAACAATTCTGGAATACCGGAGTCTTGAATACTGAATCGAACATTCAGTTTGGAGAAGGCGGTGCCGGAACTTTTTCTGATGGCAAATTAAATACGCTTGTGAAAGATGCATGTGGACGGAATCATTATGTTCTGGAAACATTTGTAAAAGCCGGCGCAGATCCAGATATTTTATATGTAAATAAGCCGCATATCGGCACAGATGTGCTCCGTATTGTTATAAAAAATTTGCGGGAAGAAATTATTGCATTGGGCGGAGAAGTTCGTTTTGGAAGTAAGATTTCAGATTTACTTATAAAAGAGAACCGTCTGTATGGAATTAAGGTGAATGGAGAAGAAGAACTTCCATGTGAAGCACTTGTTCTTGCAGTTGGACATAGTGCAAGAGATACGTTTTCTATGCTCTGTGATCATAAGATTTTAATGCAGCCGAAGTCATTTGCAGTTGGTCTTCGAATCGAACATCCCCAGTCTATGATTAACTTCTCACAATATGGACAGGAATACCATGAATTACTTGGGGCAGCGAATTATAAATTAACCAGAAAACTGTCAAATGGAAGAGGAATCTATTCTTTCTGTATGTGTCCTGGAGGTTACGTTGTCAATGCTTCTTCTGAAAAAGAACAGATTGCAGTGAACGGTATGAGTTATCGTGCCAGGGATAGCCGTAATGCAAATAGTGCCATGATCGTAACGGTTTCACCGGAAGATTTTGGTCATTCCGGAATTCTTGGCGGCATTGCTTTCCAGAGAGATCTGGAAAAGGCGGCTTATCAGGCAGGATGCGGAAAGGTTCCGGTTCAGCTTTTTGGCGATTTTTGTGAAAACAGACCATCGACAGCTCTTGGTGATGTTACGCCATGTATTAAGGGCGCGTATCAGCTGACGAATCTACGGGAAGTACTTCCGGAATTTCTAAGTACGTCTCTGATCGAGGGTGTAACAGGGTTTGAACGTCAAATTCGAGGCTTTTCCAGACCAGATGCGCTGTTTTCCGGAGTGGAATCCCGTACTTCTTCTCCGGTTCGTATTGTTCGAAATGAATTTTTCACATCCAGTTTGAATGGTTTATATCCTTGCGGAGAAGGAGCCGGATATGCCGGTGGAATCACTTCGGCAGCAATGGATGGAATGAAAGTTGCTGAGGCAATCGTAAAAAAATACAGAAAATTTTAAGGAATCGAACCTATACATTTTGTAGGGATTATGATAATATATTTTTGATTCCCATGCCGGAAATCAAAGATATATTATGAATTATACAATGAAAGAATTGCCTGAAACTCAGCGTCCTTATGAAAAATGCAGCATTTATGGCTGTGAAGCTCTTAGTGATGCTGAGTTGTTGGCGATAATTTTACGAACAGGAACAGGCGGCATGACATCTGTTGACCTGGCTTGTGAAATATTACAGAAGATCGGAAGTGATAATCTGTCCGGTCTCTACAAAATCAGTGTTCCTGAATTATGTCAGATTAAGGGCATCGGACGTGTGAAAGCACTTCAGATCAAATGCATTGCTGAGTTGTCGAAAAGAATTGCCAAATCTGCTGTTTCAAGAAAACAGGCATTTCAAAGTGCATTAGAGATTGCTGAATATTATATGGAAGATTTTCGTCACAGTGATCAGGAACATGTATTAGTAGTATCATTTAATACAAAAGGATATCTGTTAAATGATAAAGTTATTACAAAGGGTACCGTAAATCAATCTCTGGTTACACCAAGAGAAGTATATCTGGAAGCTATGCATCATCATGCAGCATATATTGTTTTGCTGCATAATCATCCAAGTGGTGATGCAGCGCCCAGTCAAGAGGACTTCTATATGACGGAGCGTATCGCAGACGCTGGTCGGATTATCGGCATTCCGCTGATGGATCATATCATTCTTGGAGACAGATGCTATTACAGTTTCTGTGAACATCACACATTGACAGATGAGAAAGAGAAGGAAGGTACCGGGGAGGATTACAGGGGATAGAAAATGGCATTTAATCATGCACTGGGGATAGATTTTGGCACAGACACGATTAAAATCTGTGATAAAAAAAACCGCATTATGGTATGCGAAAAAAATATGATAGCGATTCGGGATGAAAAAAGAGTGATTGCGATAGGAGATGCAGCGTATAGCATGTTTGAAAAGACACCGGTCAATGTAAAAGCAGGATGTCCTATGGCTCATGGTGTCATCGCCGAAGCAAAAAATGCTGAAATGGTATTGGCACATTTGTTAAAAAAACATAAGCACGTTTTATCCGGTCGACCGGCTATTTTTATTGCGGTACCGAGGGATATATCTGCGGTAGAAAAAAGAGCTTATTATACTGTACTGATCGGGATCGTTCCGGAAAATAAGATTTATCTGGTTGACAAGGGTATTGCAGATAATCTTGGAGTTGGCGTTTCCATGGATTCTCCGAGAGCCAGCATGCTGGTAAATATAGGAGCCGGAACAACGGAAGTATCTGTTGTTGCCGGGGGTAAAATTCTGATGAGCAAAACATTGCAGCTGGGCGGCGATCAGCTGGATGATGACATTATTACGATGTGCCGCCGAATGTTCAACATTCATATTGGAAAGAAAACAGCAGTACGTTTGAAAACATCATTAGCTTATGTGGGAGACGGACCTGCGAATTCCATGGTTGTTTATGGCATCAGTACAGTATCCGGACATCCGGTAACTGCAGAAGTGACTTCTATGGCAATCAGTATATGTATCGAACATACGATTCAGTCTATCGCAGAAGAACTTCGGGGAATGATTGACAGTCTGCCGCCACAGTTTCACCAGGATATACTGGAAGCAGGTTTTTGCCTGATTGGTGGAAGTGCCATGATTTTTAATTTATCTGATTATCTGCGCAGACAAGTGGGCGTTCCGGTTTCTGTTGTTGCAGAACCTGGACTTACAACTTTGCGTGGGATACAGGCTATTATGAATCAAAAAGATCTGGTAAAAAATTATACCTATTCTTTACATGATCTGACAGGAAGTTTTATATAAGAGGTTATTATGAAAAAAAATACAATAGAAGAACACACCAAAAGTAAATTAATTCTATTCTTTTTATCTATATTTTGCGGCATTATGATTATTGCAAGCATTGCGTTAGAAGTTACCAACAATCCTGTAAAGGATGTGGTTGGCGTTGTGCTCACACCAATTCAGAGCGGTATTAATCGGGTAGGCGGATGGTTTTCAGGGAAAATGGATTATTTTGAAGATAATCTGAAACTGGTTACTCAGAATGAAGAACTGAAAAGTCAGGTGGATCAGCTTACGGTAGAAAACACACAGCTTCTCCAGGACAAAGATGAACTGAACAGTCTGCGAGATCTTTATGAATTGGATCATAAATACGAAAGTTACGAAAAAGTCGGTGCACGGGTTATTTCAAAGGATGACAGTTCCAACTGGTTCAGTACCTTCACCATTAATAAAGGTTCTAATGATGGACTTGCAGTAGACATGAATGTTATGGCAGGTTCCGGTCTGGTTGGTATTATTACTGATGTAGGACCAAACTGGTCTACTGTACGTTCTATAATTGATGATTACAGCAATGTCAGTGCCCAGATCAGTGAGACGGATGATACCTGTATTATTGCCGGAGATCTTTCCCTGACAGATGAAGGAACTGTCCGTCTGGTAAAATTAAATGATCCTGATTCTAAAGTAAAGGTGGGAGACACGGTTGTTACTTCACAAATCAGTGATATTTTTCTTCCGGGTATTCTGATCGGATATGTATCTGAGATTGGGATTGATTCAAATAATCTGACAAGTTCCGGTCTGGTATCTACGGTTGTGGATTTCAAAGATATCAAAGAAGTTTTGGTTATCAAAAACTTGAAGCAGAAAGCAGAGTAACAGGGGGACAGAAGATGAGAACGAAAGTAAGTCTGTCAGTTTTGATGCTGATATGCCTGATTCTGCAGTGTACACTGATGCCCGCAATCTCCATTGCATCCATTACTCCGAATCTGATGATTTCTTTCACAGTTTCTTTCGGACTTATGCGCGGAAAGAAATCCGGTATGCTGATCGGTTTTTTTTCCGGTTTGCTGATGGATATGACATGTATGGTTCTGGGATATTACGTGATTGGATTTCGCGCATTTATTTATATGTATATTGGGTTCCTCAGTGGATATTGTTATCAGATCTTTTATGATGATGACGTAAAAATGCCGGTACTGTTGACTGCTGCCGGTGATTTGGCGTATGGATTGATCGTATATATCGTTCAGTTCCTTTTGAGGGGGAGAGTTGATTTCTTTTTTTATTTAAAGCGGATTATCGTTCCAGAAATGATCTATACCGTTTTAGTAACTTTAGTTCTTTATCGTGTTTTTCTTTTTTTAAACAAGAAAATCGAAAAGAAGGCAAAAAGGAGTGTAGACAGCTTTGTTTAAAAAACTAAAAAAAATTCTTTCACGTTTTTTTCAGTCACGTTCTGTGATTTTATCGATCTTGATGATTGCAGTCGCATTTGTTCTGATTCGCAGATTATTTGACCTTCAGATTATCAATGGTGAATCTTATCAGGAAAATTACAATTTGCAGATCACAAGAGAAACTACAATTCCAAGTACACGTGGATGTATCTATGACAGTAACGGAGATCTTCTTGCATATAATAAACTTTCCTACGATGTGACATTTCAGGATGTCGGAAGTTATGAAACAACAAGAGAAAAGAATTTAACGATCAATGGTTATCTGTATCAGATTATGCAGATTCTCTATGCCAACGGAGATGATGTATATACGGATTTTGCCATTAAAATTAACGATGCAGGAGAATATGAATATACCAAAAGCGGTACCAATCTGCTTCGTTTCCGCGCTGATGTGTATGGAGAGGCAGATCCGGCAAATATGACTCCTGCTCAGAAAGCTGTATCGGCTGAAGATATGGTAACGGAACTGGCAGGCGATGGTGATTATGGTTTTGGTGTCGTATCGGATCTCATTAAAAAGCCATATACAGCGGAGGAATTAGAAAAGTATGGTCTTCCGGAAACATTGTCGAAAGAGGATGCTTTAAAGATCATTGCGATGCGAAGCGCTATCAATCAGAATAACTATCAAAAGTATATCTCCACAACCATTGCAAAAGATATTTCTGATAAATCCATGTCAAGCCTGATGGAAAGTAAGGGATACTATGTTGGTGTAGATGTAGAAGAAAGTTCCATTCGTGTATACAATGAAAGTCTTTATTATGCAAATATCATTGGATACACAGGTAAAATCTCTGCAGAAGAAATAGAATCTTTAAATGCAGATTCAGGCGAAAATAAATACGATACAACAGATATTGTCGGAAAATCCGGTCTTGAGCAATATTATGAAAAAGAGCTTCAGGGAGTAGACGGAAAGAAGACCGTATATGTTAATAACCTTGGTAAAGTATTAAAAGAAGATTCAAAAGTAGATCCGCAGACCGGTGACGATATTTATCTTACTTTGAAAACAGACTGGCAAAAAGCAGGTTATCAGCTTCTGGAACAGTATGTTGCCGGTATTGTCTGGAAAAATACTTACGATTATAAAGAGTTTGATAATACACAGGTAGGAACGAACGAAATTGTCATTCCTGTATATGACATCTATTACGCATTATTTGAAAATAATGTATTGAGCGTGTCACATCTGCGTTCCAGCGAAGCAACAGATCTTGAGAAAAAAGTATATAATATGTTTCTTGAGAAAAAAGCAGACCTGTTTGCAGATTTAAAAGCAGAACTGTTATCAGACAGTGCAAAACCTTACAATGAATTAAGCAAAGAAATGCAGGCCTATATTACGTACTTGCTGGATACGACCATGGTGGAACTTGGTATCATTCATACCGATGCCATAGATACCACGGACAGTACCTATCTTGCATGGACCAATGATGAAAGCATTAGTCTGCGAGACTATCTGACCTATGCTATTTCAAAAGACTGGATGGATATTTCACAGATTACTACAGATACACAGTTTTTGGACAGTGATGAAATCTTTACCAGTTTGTGTGATTATCTGGCAGAATATGTAACAGAGGACAACAATTTCAGCAAAATTGTTTATCGTTATATGATTGAAAACGACCAATTAAGTCCTCAGATTGAGTGTCAGCTGCTTTATGATCAGGGAATTCTGGAATCTGACGATGCGACCTATCAGGGACTTGGAGATGGCAGTGTGTATTCTTTTGACTTTATTAAAGAAAAGATCTATGATCTTGAGATCAAACCTGCATCTTTAGGTTTATCACCTTGTTCCGGTTCTATGGTCATTACAGATCCGAATAGTGGTGACGTGCTTGCATGTATTTCTTATCCTGGATATGATAATAATCGTCTTGCTAATGATATGGATGAGGAATATTTCTCTGAACTGGTTACAGATAAATCCAGTCCGTTCTACAATAAAGCAACACAGGAGTTGACAGCGCCAGGTTCTACTTATAAGATCGTAACCGCTGTAGCCGGTGTTATGGAAGGGGTTATTTCCGAAGGAGAGACGATTAACTGTACAGGTAAATTTGAAGATGTTGATCCTGCAATTAACTGTTGGATCTATCCGGGAATGCATGGTGCAGTAAGCCTGGCAACTGCTATTCAGGAATCCTGCAACTATTTCTTCAACGCGGTAGGTGTTCGTCTGGGTAACTTAGGTGGAACCGATGGGGAATCCGATGATGCTACCGGTATTGCCAAACTGGCAAAATATGCTGCTATGTTCGGTTTTGATCAGGAAACCGGTATTGAAATGGATGAAAGCACACCACATATTTCAGATAATGCAGAAGCACCATCTGCAATGGGACAGGGTACCAACGCATATGCTACGGTACAGCTTGCCCGTTATGCAGCAACCATCGCCAACAGTGGAACCTGCTATGATCTGACTCTGATTGATAAGATCACCGATTCCACAGGACGCACGATTATGGAAAAAGAACCGGTAATTCATGATACGGTAGAAGCTACGGATAGTCTTTGGAATACCATTCATACCGGTATGAATCAGATGATCAAACAGAATACCTACTGGAATGGTATTGAAATTGATATGGCAGGTAAGACAGGTACGGCCGAAGAAACAGGCGTACCAAGCCACGCACTGTTTATTGGTTATGCACCATACGACAATCCGGAAGTTGCCATTGCGTGTCGTATTACAAATGGATATACTTCAGCCAATGCATCTCTTCTTGCCAAAGATATGATTCGTTATATTTTTAATCTGGCTGATAAAGATACATTGATAACCGGTCATGCTTCCGTCTACGATGGAACAATTTCAGGTGCGCGTACCGACTGATGCTGTGAGGTCCGAAATACAAAAGCAAAGAAAAGGGCAATTCCCGAAAATTTTGGAGGAACAGGCATGAGTGAAGTAATTGTTATTACATCAGGAAAAGGCGGAGTTGGAAAGACAACCTTGTGTGCCAATCTTGGTGCAGCATTTGCCAGACTGGAAAAAAAGTGTGTAGTCATTGACACAGATCTGGGACTGCGTAATCTGGATGTAGTTATGGGGCTGGAAAACAGGATTGTGTATAATCTGATTGATGTGGCAGAGGGAAATTGTCGCCTGAAGCAGGCACTTGTCCGAGATAAACATTATCCAGGACTGTATCTGCTTCCAGCGGCGCAAACTCGAGATAAGACAGCTATCACACCGCAACAGATGATTAAACTGACAGACGACCTGAGAAACCACTTTGATTATATACTGATTGACTGTCCGGCTGGAATAGAACAGGGATTTCGAAATGCGATTGCACCGGCAGATAGGGCAATTGTGGTAACGACCCCGGAAGTATCTTCCATTCGTGATGCAGATCGTATTATCGGTCTTCTGGAGGCAGCGCAGATAAGAAAAATGGACATGTTAATTAATCGTATCAGGCCGGCAATGGTTGCAAGAGGTGAGATGATGTCAGTGGAAGATGTTTCAGAAATACTGGCGATTCCGGTGATTGGAATTCTGACAGATCAGGAAGATATTGTGACAGCGTCTAATCAGGGAGAACCCATAGCAGGAAAGGACTCTCCGATCGGGCAGGAATTTTTGAACATTGCACGTCGGCTGACAGGAGAAGCTGTTCCGCTTCCGGAAGTTCAGCAAGAGGAGGGTCTGTTTTGCAGACTGAAACAAATATTCCGGAAAAATGTTTAACAGGATGAATAACATAAAGATATAAACAGGAAAAAAATATGATAAAACAATATAAATTAAGAGATTACAAATTTCGACTGGTATTATGGGTAATAGCATTAACGGTATTGGGAATTATGATTATCGGAAGTGCCGACAGCGATGTACAAAGCAAACAGATTCTTGGACTGATTCTTGGCTTGATTGCTATGGTGATTGTTTCGTTGATTGATTATGCCTGGCTATTGAAATTTTATTGGATATTTTATTTTATCGGACTTTTGATGCTGGCAGCAATATTTGTTGTGGGAAGAAATGTAAATGGGGCGACCAGATGGCTGGTAATTGGTGGTATTCAGATTCAGCCATCGGACTTTATGAAAATTATTTTAATTATATTTTATGCCCAGTTTTTTGCCAAACATGAAGACAATTTAAGTAGCCCTAAGATAATTATTCGTTCATTGCTGATTTTGTCAGTACCGCTGGTTATGATTTACAAACAGCCAAACCTGTCTACCACTATACTGACATTATTATTATTTTCTATAATTTATTACGTTGCAGGATTGAGTTACAAAGTTATCGGTGGTATACTGGTAGTATTAATTCCATCTTTCATAGTCCTTATCAGTACGATTCTAAAACCAGGACAGACACTGATTCAGGAATATCAGATTATTCGTATTCTTGCCTGGCTTTATCCTGAACAATATCCGTCTGAATCTGCCCAGCAGATGAACTCTATTATGGCTATCGGATCCGGACAATTATATGGAAAGGGTCTGGATACCACAGCAATCGAGTCAGTAAAAAATGGTAATTTTATTCCTGAGGCACAGACAGACTTTATATTTGCCGTTGCAGGTGAAGAAATCGGATTTCTTGGATGTTGTATTATCATAATCCTGGAAATGCTGATTGCGATTGAATGTATCCGCGTCGGACAGAAAGCGAGGGAAAAAGCAGGAGCTTTATTGTGTTATGGAATGGGTACGCTGATTGCTTTGCAGAGTATCATGAATATCTGTGTTGCCACAGGATTGATGCCAAATACCGGACTTCCATTACCATTTGTCAGTTCAGGTCTTTCTTCCCTGATTACGTTGTTTATCGGTATTGGGTTAGTGCTGAATGTTGGACTTCAGGTAAAAAAATATTAATGAAAGGAAGTATTTTATGAATATCGGATTAGTTGCACATGATTCAAAAAAAGTACTGATGCAGAATTTTTGTATCGCCTATCGGGGCATATTGGCGAAACACACTTTGTTTGCTACCGGGACGACCGGACGGTTGATTGAAGAAGCTACCGGTCTTTCTGTTAATAAATATATCGCAGGGCATCTTGGAGGAATTCAGCAGATTGCTGCCCAGATTGAGCATAATCAGCTCGATTTAATGATTTTTCTGCGTGATCCGCTTAAGCCTAAAAAGCATGAACCGGATATTAAAAATGTATTTCGGCTATGTGACACCTATAATGTGCCTCTGGCAACCAATCTTGCCACAGCGGAAATGCTGATCAAATCCCTTGACAGAGGAGAGTTAGAGTGGCGTGAAATGTACAAATAGAGAATTTACCAGACAGGAAAAGAGACAGCAGATTCGAAAAAGACAGAGACGGAAAGCACTCGGTTTTCTTCTTCTTTTGATTTGCCTGATCGTTTTAATTGGATTTGTTGTATTTTATTTTGTATTCCGATCGCATGAGATTACGTTTCAGAATCCTTATGATATCAGTAATCAGGTTTATGGATTGCTGGAAACACCAGCCAGAAGTCAGCGTGCAGAGCCGTTTACTAAAAATCTTTGTGTGACTGCCGGAGATGTTTCTTTTGAAAATGAGTCTCTTCAGTATGCAGAAGCTGGTGCAATCATGGATTTAAGTACCACAGAAGTACTTTTTGCAGAAAATGTTCACGAGAGACTATATCCTGCCAGTCTGACAAAGATTATGACAGCATTGGTTGCTATAAAATATGGTAATCTCGATGATGTGATTACGATTGATGAGAACGCACTGGATATTGATCCGGAATCCTCTGTGTGTTATCTTGAACTCGGAGATCAGTATACATTGAAGCAGTTGATTTATGGTCTTCTGATTGCATCCGGTAATGATGCAGCCAATGCAATTGCCTGGCATGTAGGAGGAAGCGTGGAAGGATTTGTGGCTTTAATGAATCAGGAAGCGGCAGCTCTTGGTGCAACAAATTCTCATTTTATGAATGCGCATGGTCTTCAGGATGAGAATCATTATACAACCCCATATGATTTGTATCTGATATTTAATGAAGCAATTACGTATAGTACTTTCACTGATGCCATCAGTCAGAAAAATTATACTGTCACCTATACAGCGGGAGATGGCGAACAGTACGAAAGAACCTGGTTTGCCACCAATTATTATTTTACCGGTGAGGCGACAGCACCTGATGATGTTACGGTATTCGGAGGTAAAACAGGAACAACGGATGAAGCAGGAGCATGCCTTTCTCTACTGTCAAAAGATCCTTACGGCAACTCTTATTTCAGCATAATAATGAAATCAGATACCAAAGATGACTTGTATAGCGAAATGAACGATTTACTGTCAATAATTAACAAAAAACAGTTGTAATTTTAAAATCAATGCAGTATAATTTAACATATACGAAACCGAAGGAGGAGATTACGATGATACAGATAATCGCTGGAGAAAAAGGAAACGGAAAGACAAAGTGTTTACTGGATAAGGTAAATTCTGAAATAAAATCTGTACACGGTAATATTGTCTACCTGGACAAAAATTCAAAACATATGTATGAATTAAATAACAAAGTTCGTCTGATTGATGCATCTGAATTTATGATCGACAATGCAGATAACTTTATTGGATTTATATGTGGTGTAATTTCCCAGGATCATGATCTTGAACAGATGTATCTTGACAGCTTTTTGAAGGTTGCAAAGCTGGAAGATGCTGATATCAGCGCTACTTTGAATAAGCTGGAAGTAATTGGTGAAAAATACCATGTGACTTTCGTGTTAAGTATTTCCATGGATCCTTCCAAATTACCAGAAGATATGAAGAGTAAGGTAATTAACTAATTACATCACTTTCTACATAATCTGGAATGTATCAGAAAAAAGAAAATGCCGGATAAAGTTATCCGGCATTTTTTTGAGTTCGACTTGAGCAAGTCTTTAATTTAAGGAGTAATAATGGCCATTCGAAAAACCAGAAAAAATAAAGTCGTAAAAATAAACCATCATTCTATGCTAAATATTGGGACGTTTATGTTCGGAATTTTATTCCTGTATATGATTATCTGCCTGATTATGTATCTGACATCTCCTCATGTAACAGCATATGAAGTAACTGCTGGTCCTCTTTCCGGTAACTATAAATATACGGCAATTGCATTAAAATCAGAGAAAATAGTATATAGTACCAGCGCTGGATCGATTAATTATTATGCACGGGAGAATAGTAAAGTAGGTGTTGGAAATGCGATTTATTCTGTTGGTGCTTCGTTAAATAATCAGTCTGGTGTTACGTCTGAAGCAACAGATGATAACAGTTCAGTTGATTTTTCTGCTTTCCACACGATAGCATCCAGTTTTTCGACAGCTTATTCTGCTATGGATTATCAGGATGTGTATAATTTTAAAGCCGATGCTCAGACAGCGATATTTGAAATTTATTCGCAGAATCAGATGGATTCTGCGGCCAATTATTCCGGACAAAATCTCGTAACAGCAGATACCGATGGAATTGTTGTTTATTCTGTGGATGGAATGGAAGATAAGACTGTTGATGATATCCGCCTTAGTGATTTTGCTAAAACAAACTATAAACGAACAAATTTACGTATGAAGGAAAGCGTCAGCGCCAATGACCCTGTTTACAAATTAATTACCAGCGAAGAATGGTCATTGATCATTCCTTTGGATACGAAAACAGCAACGGAACTGGCAGATTCTACGACAGTTCGATTTACTTTCCTGGAAGATAAATCTACTTTTAATGCGGATTTCTCAATTATACAAAATGAAGATGGATTTTTTGGCAAACTGGATATCAGCAATTCCGTTATTCGTTTTGCAGGAGATCGTTTTATTGATATCGAATTACAGATTAATAAGGTCAGTGGGTTAAAGATTCCAAACAGTGCCATTGCGGAAAAGACATTTTACCGTATTCCGAAGGAATTCGTATCTGTAAATGAAAATAATGAAAACGAAATCAGTCTTATCAAAGAAACATACGACACGGATGGATCTGCAATTACAAAGTATATTACCGCGACTGTATATGATAAAACAGATACAGATTATTATGTAGATACCGGACTTTTTGAAGAAGGTGACTATGTTCTTATGAAAGATTCTTCTAAACGTTATCAGATCTCAGATACGAAGTCATTGATAGGTGTTTACAATATCAATAAGGGTTATGCAGTATTCCGTGAGATCACAATCATTGATGAAAACGAAGAATATTGTATTGTAGAAAGTAATTCCAGCTATGGTCTTGCTCAATATGACCATATAGCTTTGGATGCCTCAACTGTAAAAGAAGATGCAATCGTTGTATAAAGGAGATGTTTTAAAATGATAAAAGAAAATTATCTTGATGTACAGAAAAAAGTATTTGCAGCATGTGAGCGTGCTGGAAGATCGCCAAAAGATGTTACGCTGATTGCTGTCAGCAAAACAAAACCGGTATCTATGATAGAAGAATTGCTTCCGCTTGGTGTGGTAAATTTTGGGGAAAACAAGCCTCAGGAACTGAAAGAAAAATATGAAGTTCTTCCGAAAGACTTAAAATGGCATATGATTGGTCATTTACAGAGAAATAAAGTAAAATATATCATTGATAAAGCCTGCATGATTCATTCTCTTGAATCATTGCGTCTTGCAGAAACCATTCAATCCGAAGCAGAAAAACATAATGTGATTATGCCTGTTCTTGTGGAAGTAAATGTCGCCGGCGAGGAGTCAAAATTTGGTCTTAGTCTGGATGAAACACCAGCATTCATCGAGCAGGTGGCAGCATACCCGAATATTCGTGTATCAGGTCTTATGACAATAGCGCCTTTTGTAGAAAACCCTGAAGATAACAGGATTCACTTTCAAAATTTATATAATTTATTTATTGACATTAAAGGCAGAAACATTGATAATGTAAGTATGTGTGATCTAAGCATGGGTATGACCAATGATTATGAGGTCGCAATTGAAGAGGGTGCCACTATGGTAAGAGTCGGAACCGGTATTTTTGGTGCACGTTCTTATCAGGTGTAGCGAAATAAGATTGGAGTATAAGAATGAGTTTTCTCGATAAAATATTAAACGCCATGAAGTTAAATGATGACTATGATGACGATGACGATTTTTTAGATGATGATATAGATGATTATGAAGAAGAACGTCCGAAGAAGAGCTTTTTTAAGAAATCACAGTCAGATTCCTTTGATGAGATAGAAGATGATTTTCAGGACGAACCACTTGCAAGAAAAAGTCTGAAGCAGCCGGTGAAGACATTAAAGACTGTGAATACTACATCGAAGCCTAAAACCAGCAGTACTTATACTGCACCGAAGGTGTCTGCTTCTACAAGCAAGGTATCACCGATCAGAACCAGAAAGACAGCAAATGATATGGCTGTTTGTGTAGTGAAGCCACGGAATATGGAAGATGCCCGTGAAATTACAGAAACATTGCTTGCAAATTGCACCGTTGTTTTAAATATGGAAGGTCTTGATCTGGATCTTGCACAGAGAATCATTGATTTTACATCCGGTTCCTGTTATGCAATCAATGGAAACTTACAGAAGATCAGTAACTATATATTTATAATTACACCTGAATCCGTAGATGTTTCCGGTGATTTTCAGGATCTGTTAAATGGAGCTTTTGATATCCCATCCATGAATTTTAATTATTAATTATGACAAAAGAAGAATTGTTATTTCAAAGAAGACTTATTGATCTGGCGAATATGGCCGATCGGAAAAATATGATCTTCTTCAGTGATTTTTTGAATTTAAATGAATTAAATATTTATCACAGCAGCCAGAAGGAGCTTGCATTTGTAACCTGCAGGCCGTATGGCGGCTATGAAACAGCAGAGCGTCAGATGATAGCATTTATACCTGATGCTCTTTCTTATGATTTAGAAAATTCCCGTCTTCCTTATGGATGGGAATATCCTTTTTCCTGTGTCCAGATTCGTCCATTAAATGAAAAATATGCAGACAAGCTGACACATCGTGATTTTCTTGGTGCGATCCTTAACATTGGAATTGAACGTGGTAAAATAGGTGATATACTTCTTACAGATACCGGAACTTATGTGTTCTGCCATAATACGATGGCAGACCTGTTATGTCAGGAATTGACACATATTCGTCATACTTCTGTATATGCTCAGATAACAAATATGGATTCTTTTTCTTATCAGCCGGTATATGAGGAGATTCATGGAACGGTTGCATCTGTTCGACTGGACAGCCTGTTGGCACTGGCTTTTAATACGTCGCGAAGCAGTCTGACATCTCTCGTAGAAAACGGAAGTGTCTATGTGAATGGCCGACTGACGACATCCAATGCTTACAAATTAAAAGAAAATGATATTATTTCAGTTCGCAAATATGGAAAATTTCAATATTGCAAAACTGTTTCTGAGACACGGAAAGGACGATTATCCGTTATCATAAAACGCTATAAATAATGGAAAGGATTTAACTATTATGGAGACAAAAGAAACATTCTCATCCAATTTATTTGTAAAAACAGGAAGAAATGAAGGGTATACTATTTATTTTGAGCCAAATTTCGATCATCTTTCAGAGTTCCTGGAAAAAGATTGTCAGATTTCTGAGCGAAAAATCTGTATCGTATCTGACAGCAACGTATTTCCATTATATGGAGAACAGATTGTTTCTGCATTGACAGATCATTGCATTAGCCTTACAAGTTTTGTATTTCCGGCAGGCGAACAGAATAAGACCTTGGACACTGTGAAACAATTATATGAGCATTTGATTTTACAGCATTTCGAGCGTCGTGATCTCGTGCTGGCTCTCGGTGGAGGGGTGGTTGGAGATCTTGCAGGATATGCGGCAGCTACGTATCTGCGGGGAATTGATTTTGTGCAGATACCAACTACTTTATTGTCACAGGTTGACAGCAGCATCGGCGGGAAAACAGGTGTTGATTTTGACAGCTATAAAAATATGGTAGGGGCATTTCATCAGCCGTCGCTTGTTTATATGAATCTGAACACTTTGATGAGTCTGGATACGCAGCAATTTGCCTGCGGAATGGGCGAGATTCTCAAGCATGGTTTAATAAAAGATGCGGCTTATTATGAGTGGCTGATTAATCATATGGCTGAAATCAATGACAGAGAACTGCCGGTTTTACTGGAAATGGTTCAGAAAAGCTGTAATATCAAACGCATGGTTGTGGAAAAAGATCCTACAGAAAAAGGGGAACGTGCACTATTAAACTTTGGACATACCATTGGGCATGCCATTGAAAAAGTGAAATCTCCAGTTCTGCTTCATGGGGAATGTGTTGCTCTTGGTACAGTGGCAGCTGCTTATATTTCTTTTAAACGTGGACTGTTATCTGCGGAAGAATTTTATGAAATCCGAGATATGAATGTTGGCTTTGATTTATCGTTTCTCGTAGATGGTATCAATGACGAGGAAATTTTAAGAATTACAAAATCAGACAAGAAAATGGATTCTGGTAAAGTAAAATTTATTTTACTTAAAAAGATCGGAAAAGCTTTCATAGATCATACTGTCACAGATGAAGAAATTCTGGAGGCCGTTGCATTTATCAATGCTGAAAATTTGGAAAAGGAGTAGTTTGCATAACTTAGTTACGTAAACCATTTGCATATTATGAAGCAATTGAAGTCTCATGTTTACCCTATCGCAGTTATAGAGTTTATACTACTTATTGTGCTCGATCAATTTACCAAATTTCTTGCTGTACATTTTTTGAAGGGAACGTCTGGGTATTCTATTATCAGAGGTATTTTTGAATTATATTATCTCGAGAATCCAGGTGCTGCATGGGGAATCTTAAAAAATGCACGTTTCTTTTTTCTGATTACAGCAATGATATTATTGTTATTTATTTTTTATTATTTTCGAAAGATTCCGGTTGACCGCCACTGGAATCTTTGCCGTTTCCTGATGATTATGTTGGCGGCAGGAGCTGTTGGAAATGGAATTGATCGGCTTATATATGGATATGTAGTTGATTTCTTGTATATTTCTGCCATACATTTTCCAGTTTTTAATGTTGCAGATTGTTATGTGACAGTTTCCGTTTTTTTGTTTTTACTTTATTACAGAAAAGAGGTGTATGAGTGGATCAGAAAATAATCCAAGCT
>CAKRON010000049.1 GCA_934373455.1 uncultured Marvinbryantia sp. | reverse complement strand
ACTGCATTCACCGATGCATATAAGAATCCCATCAGATTATCTGCAGCAGTATATCCTGCCATGGATACAGAACCAAAGGAATTCACCGATGACTGCAGCAATACATTGGAAAAGTTGATCACTGTGCTCTGTATCCCTGCCGGTATGCCCACCTGAAAAATCTGCTTCAGGTAATACTTTTTTATCCGAAGTTTCGAAAATCTCAGCTGATAACAACTCTCTGAACAATAAAGACAGCGAAGTACCAATATACAGGACAGAGTCTCAGAAATCACTGTTGCAATCGCCACACCTTCGACTCCCATATGAAATACAATCACAAACACCATATTCAACAATGCATTCGTAATTCCGGCTGCAATCAGGAACATCAGTGGTCTTTTCGTATCTCCCACCGCTCGCAAAATTGCCGCACCATAATTGTACATCATAAAAAATGGCATACCAAGAAAATAGATTCTTATATATAATGTCGATTTATTAATGACATCTTCTGGGGTTCCCATCAGTTCCAATGCACCTCTGGCAAATATCTGACCGATGAGTGCCATCACCACTCCACTAACCAGTGCCAGCAGAATGGACGTATGTACTGTCTCTGACATTTCCTTCTCTTTTCCTACTGCATAAAGTCTGGCAGCAAGCACATTTGCCCCCAAAGAAACTCCTATAAATAAATTCGTAAATGTATTAATCAGTGCCGTCGTAGATCCAACCGCTGCCAGTGCCTGACTTCCACTAAATCTTCCAACCACTATGACATCCACTGCATTGAACATCAGCTGTAAAATACTGGACAACATCAGTGGCAGTGCAAAGGAAATCAGTTTGTCCATAATCGTTCCGTGGCACATATCTATTTCATATTTATTCTGTTTCACTTTTTTCCCTCTTATCCACAATTCTATTTATCTCAGTCGAGAAGACTCCCACCTCTTCAGGTGGTGAGTTATAACAAATTAGTCTCAGTGGGAGTCCAATCTCCGACTGAGATAAACGCTCCGCGAGGATGCGCAGTGATTCTGTAAAGAATATGTCAGCTTCGCTGACCAGAATCACGCGCCAAGTCTCACGGACGTTCGACTTGAATTTCCCCCATAATAATGTGTATGAGGTGCTTACTCAACATCATGGTACAGTCCCATGGATTCAAAATCAATCCTTCCACTTCTTTTGTCTGCAGTGTCGCCTGAAATATCTTGTCGATCTCTGCTGTAAAGGCTGACATGACTGCGTAGCTTCCCTTCATCTGCTCCTCAAAACCTGTAAATGCTGCAAACCATCGTTTTCCATCTGCAGTCTGTATTGTCTGTATCTGAAGCCTCTCCATATCGCCCGACGGATCCAATGCTACAATCAGATGTCCTGCCTCTTTCATTCTTTTTCTTACTACGGTTAACGCATGTGCCAGCATCTCTTGCGTTGGTTCTTTCTGAAGCTGACGGATCGCATTTTCTATTCTTTCATTTCCCTGTAAGACCAGATCTTTCTCCATATACTCCTCCTCCGGTATTCTGTCTGCTTTCAACTTAACTTTTCAAACAAATTCTGATTACCTATTATACCAGTAATTTCAAAGGATTCCACCCCAAATTCAATATTTATCTTTGCTTTTTCCAAAGTTATCATATAGAATAATCATAATTTCTAATTTGAAAATGAGGTATTGCTATGATAGATTCTCCTATTTCACTTTTTGATGGTGTCACCCATGAAGAATTTGACCGTATGATGATTTGTTTTGAAGCAGAAGAAAAATTCTTCAATCCAGACGAAACAATCTGTTTTTTTGACGATATTCCAGATCGAATCGCATATATCATGGACGGTGAGGCAGCTATTGTGACTACACATTTTGATGGTCGGCAAACGATTCTGGAATATTTAAAGTCCGGTGATGTATTTGGAAGCGTACTGTCTTCTGTATCAAATATCTCCGGACCTCTTCAGGTGATCTGTATCCGTCCCTGTCATCTGCAGTTTATCAACTATGCACACCTGATCAAGCGCTGCTCCAATGCCTGTTCCTTTCACAGTCTTTTGGTCAGTAATGCCTTGCAGCTGATTTCCAGAAAAGCAGTGTCCTTAAGTGAACATCTGGAGGTTCTTTCACAGCGTACTACAAGAGATAAAATTTTATGCTATTTTTATCAGCTTTCCCGGGAACAGAACTCTCTTACTTTTACCTTGCCATTCTCGCTTGCTGACCTTGCAGACTATTTATCCGTAGACCGCAGTGCTATGATGCGGGAACTTAAAAAATTAAAAGAAGAGAACATTTTAAAATCTGACCGCAAAACTTACACTTTTCTGAAATCTTAATTTTTTGAATATTTTATTCTTTCCGATACATACTATGTTCAGATGCAAGTGATCTTTCATCTGTGATTTTCCGGCAGTTTGCCGGTAAGTCTTCTATTATCAATTATCTGGAAAGGACGATATCATATGATTTTAAGTGAAAAAGAACGTGCCGTGATCGAAGATCTTCAAACTCAGGAAAAAAGTTGTGTAGAAAAATATGGGCGCTATGCACAACAGGCAAGGGACCCGGAACTGAAAAATCTGTTTCAGACTCTTCAGGAAAAAGAACGCACCCATTTCACTTCTCTGGCAAATGTATTAAATGGGCAGATTCCTTCCTGTAACTGTAACGACAACAGCGGGCATGATTATACACCAAAAGCCACTTATTCAGGGCTTAACGACTCAGAAGATAAAATGCAGGATGCATTTCTGGCCACTGACTGCATCGCTACCGAAAAACTCGTATCCGGCGAATATAACACCGATGTTTTTGCCTTTGGATCCAGCGATGTTCGAAAACTTCTTGCCGACATCCAAGTAGAAGAACAAAACCATGCTGAAATGCTATATAAGTACAAAGTTGCTAACGGAATGGCTTAATTCTTCAGGACTCTATAAAAAAATGCTCTTTCGGTTTCCCGAAGAGCATTTTTTTATTCAAGAATGAATTGCAACATTTTTCTTTGTCATAAACGAAACAAATGTCACATGACGATCCATACATTCTCCTATGGTTCCAATTACTTTTCCCATGGTGCAGGCTGCGATAATTGTTCCGATTCCAAGTCCGTCTATATGGCCAAGAAGGACTCCTGTCAATAATCCGGTTATCGCAAGACTTGTCAAATCACAGGTAATCTTCACTCTGGAATACTTCCAATTTTTAATTGCCGATACTTCTCTCGGAAATAAATCTGTAGGGATAATCGGCAGACCACAGCGATTCGACAGTGCTACTCCAAAAGCAATCAGCAAATATCCAGCCGCAAAATATAATATACGATATGGTATCGTCATTGGCAGCCATGCCAATTTTAATTTATATACATCCAACATCATGCTAAACGCAAAGCCTACTACAAAACTAAACAAATAATTTGGCACGAACTTCCGTCTCATCACCATCAAAGAAAAAATCAGTGTTCCCTGAAAGATATAAGTCCATGTGCCAAGCGACAGGTGCGGAAATACCAGTGATAAAGCATACGGTACACTGGATATTGCTGAGATTCCAGATCCAGACATCAGCATAAGTACCACACCTAAACTATTGATTAATATCACTGCCAGCAAAGATATCTCTCCTCGAAATACAGGCAGCTGCTTCTGTGTTTCTTCTATCATTTTCGTTCCTCCGTTCTTACAGAATTTTATTGTAGTACGGTGAAAATGAATATGCAAGAATTTTTTATATATTTTCCTGTAATGCTGTCAGGTATCCGATCAGTCGATTTTTCTGTGCTTTCTGAAGATTTCTGAAATTTTCCAGCAAAAATTTCTCATCTTCATCCACAGCGATCAGGCAGTCTGTCTTTACACTTTTCTGAATATCTGATTCAGAAAGCAATTCATACGGTGTCACTTTCAGTACTTCACATATTTTCAGTATTCTATCTGCGGACGGATTTGTCTTCTTTCTCTTCCAGTCACTGATCGTACTCTGAGAGATTCCTGTCAGTTCCGAAAACTCCTTCTGCGTTAATCGGTTCTTTTCTATTAAGTAAAATATTTTTTCATGAATTAACAATCTATCACCTCTGTTTCTCTGCATGTATTCAAGGACGTCTGTTACTTACTGCTTTTCCTGTGAAACTTTACATTTAAGGAGCGCTTTTTCACCGGAACCGGAAAACAGATCACAAAATTCCTGACAGAATTCAATCAAATCATAAGAAGCATTACTTTCCAGCCAATCGAGAATAATTCCCATCAGTGTACATTTATAATATCGCACTAAACTGTTCGTTTTTGTCTTCGTAAGTAATAAATCTCCTGTCCTGTTTTCCACATAAGAACAGATAATGTGATATCCCATTTTATTCAAATACCCCAGAAAGTAATCTTTTTTTGCAGAACTGTAAAGATGCAGCAACGCTTTTTTTCTCTTTGTGCATTCTTCAGCTACATAAAAAATACAATGATCCAGAGAGTTGAATGTCCCACGATTCTTTATGACCTCATCTGTCCACATTTCAACTGACCATTCTGTGAGAGAAGGAATATCTTGAAAATGATAATAGAATGTATTTCTATTTACATGACATCGATTCACAATATCCTGTACTGTAATTTTATTATATGGTTTCTCTTCCAGCAACTGCCAAAACGTATCCACAATTGCCAGTTTTGTCCTATTCATCTCCGTTCCTCCCCGCCGCTTTACATCTTGTTTCTACATTATAGCATCGTTCTATATTGTTGTCATGTAGTTGCAGGCAAATTGATTCAACAAAAAAGACCCTGACGGGCTGGATTTCCCAGTCCATCAAGGTCATTCTTTTATGTAATAGTTGATTTATTATTTCATTTCTGCGATAGCTGCCTGAGCTGCTGCCAGTCTTGCGATTGGTACTCTGAACGGTGAGCAGGATACATAATCCAGACCGATCTTATGGCAGAATTCTACAGAGGAAGGATCTCCACCGTGTTCTCCACAGATACCGATATGCAGTTTTGGATTTTCTCCCTTACCAAGCTGGATTGCCATTTCCATCAGCTTGCCCACACCATTCTGGTCAAGTTTTGCAAATGGGTCATTTTCGAAGATTTTTCTCTCGTAGTATGCTTCCAGGAATTTTCCTGCATCATCACGGGAGAATCCGAATGTCATCTGTGTAAGGTCATTTGTTCCGAAACAAAAGAAGTCTGCATCTTTAGCAATCTCATCTGCAGTCAGTGCTGCACGTGGGATTTCAATCATAGTACCTACTTCATATTTCAAATCTGTACCTGCTGCTGCAATTTCCTGATCTGCTGTATCTACTACAGTTTTCTTTACAAAACGAAGTTCTTTGTCATCACCGATCAATGGAATCATAATTTCTGGACAAATGTTCCATTCCGGATGTCTTTCTTTTACATTAATCGCTGCACGGATAACAGCTTTTGTCTGCATCTTAGCGATTTCCGGATATGTAACTGCCAGACGTACTCCACGATGTCCCATCATTGGGTTGAACTCATGAAGAGAATCTATGATATTCTTAATCTGCTCTACTGTCTTGCCCTGAGAATCAGCCAGTTTCTTGATATCTTCTTCTGTCTGAGGTACGAACTCATGCAGAGGTGGGTCCAGGAAACGGATTGTTACAGGGTTACCTTCCAGTGCTTCGTAAAGTTTTTCAAAGTCACTCTGCTGAACCGGAAGAATCTTTTCCAGAGCTGCTTCTCTTTCTTCTACTGTATCAGAACATATCATTTCACGGAATGCATCAATTCTGTCACCTTCAAAGAACATATGCTCTGTACGGCAAAGACCGATACCTTCTGCTCCCAGTTCTCTTGCTTTCTTTGCATCTGCAGGAGTATCTGCATTTGTTCTTACTTTCAGTCTTCTATATTTATCAGCCCATCCCATGATGCGTCCGAATTCACCGGCGATTGTAGCGTCTACAGTCTTGATCACGCCATCGTAAATATTTCCTGTAGAACCGTCGATAGAGATCCAGTCTCCTTCATGGTATTCTTTGCCTGCAAGAGTAAACTTCTTATTTGCTTCATCCATATGGATATCTCCGCATCCGGATACACAGCATGTTCCCATACCACGGGCAACTACTGCAGCATGGCTGGTCATACCACCACGAACAGTCAGGATACCCTGGGATGCTTTCATACCTTCAATATCTTCCGGGGAAGTTTCCAGACGAACCAGAACTACTTTCTTGCCCATTGCATGCCATTCTTTTGCATCATCTGCTGTAAATACGATCTGTCCGCATGCAGCTCCCGGTGATGCTCCCAGTGCTTTTGCTACTGGAACAGCTTTTACCAGTGCAGTCTTGTCAAACTGCGGATGAAGCAGTGTATCCAGGTTTCTAGGATCGATCATAGCTACTGCTTTCTGTTCTGTGATCATTCCTTCATCTACCAGATCACATGCAATCTTCAAAGCTGCCTGTGCAGTTCTCTTACCATTACGTGTCTGAAGCATGTACAGTTTCTTATCTTCAATTGTAAATTCCATATCCTGCATATCACGATAATGATCTTCCAGTGTTGCACAGATCTTAGTAAACTGATCATATACTTCTGGCATAACTTCTTTTAACTGGTCAATTCTCTGTGGTGTTCTTACACCGGCAACTACGTCTTCACCCTGAGCATTCATCAGGAATTCACCCATCAGGTGTTTTTCTCCTGTAGCCGGGTCACGAGTAAATGCAACACCTGTTCCGGATGTCTCACCCATATTACCGAATGCCATCATCTGTACGTTAACAGCTGTACCCCAGGAATATGGGATATCATTGTCACGACGATATACATTCGCACGAGGATTGTCCCAGGAACGGAATACTGCTTTGATGGCTTCCATGAGCTGTACCTTCGGGTCTGTCGGGAAGTCTTCACCAATTTTTTCTTTATATTCTGCCTTGAACTGATTTGCCAGCTCTTTTAAGTCTTCTGCTGTCAGTTCTACGTCCTGTGTTACACCTTTTGCAAGTTTCATCTTATCGATCAGTTCTTCGAAGTATTTCTTTCCCACTTCCATAACAACATCAGAGAACATCTGGATAAATCTACGGTAGCAATCCCAAGCCCATCTTGGATTGCCTGATTTGGCAGCCAGTACGTCTACTACTTCTTCATTCAGACCAAGATTTAAAATGGTATCCATCATTCCAGGCATAGATGCTCTTGCTCCGGATCTGACAGATACGAGTAATGGATTCTCCTTGTCTCCAAACTTCTTTCCAGTGATCTCTTCCATTTTTTCGATGTATTCCATAATCTGACCCTGGATTTCATCATTAATCTTCTGACCATCTTCATAATACTGGGTACATGCCTCAGTTGTAATTGTGAATCCCTGTGGCACTGGAAGTCCCAGGTTGGTCATCTCTGCCAGATTCGCTCCCTTTCCTCCAAGAAGGTTCCTCATATCCGCATTACCTTCTTTGAATAAATAAACCCATTTTGTCATACTCAAGTTCCTCCTAATTTGATTTCGAAGATCTGACTGCTCCCACACAGTCTGTTTCCTGGCAGCAACAACATTCTTTCAAAATAATAGTTTCTGAGCACAAAAAACACCGGTTATTATTCCCGGTGTGATTTACTACCCTGTTGTAGCTGCACATATTTAGCATAACATATCATACAAAATAGTCAAGTATGTTTTTGGTCGTTTTCGTCATATTCTGAATTATCTTTTATTTTTTTATACAATTATTGTATTTATTGCATATGTTGTTATTTGTTTAACAGTGATTGTATTTCATTTTGCACAATTTCATTTTCTTTCATGTAATATTCTTTTCAACACGTCATTCCCTGCGTTTGAAAAAAGAAAGTGATCTCCAGCCAAGGCTGAAAACCGCTTTCTTTTTTCGGAAAACACACTTCTGTCAGCGTGTCCTGAATTTATTAGAATGTAAATTTGTCTGCAAAATATGCATCCAGTTCCTCAATCTTTACGCGAACCTGTTCCATCGTATCACGATCACGGATTGTTACTGCACCATCTGTCTCAGAATCGAAATCGTATGTTACACAGAATGGTGTACCAATCTCATCCTGACGACGATAACGCTTTCCAATGTTTCCACGATCATCAAACTCGCAGTTATATTTCTTTGACAACTGTGCAAATACTTTTTCAGCACCTTCATTCAGCTTCTTGGACAGAGGAAGTACCCCAATCTTTACAGGCGCCAGTGCTGGATGGAAATGTAATACCGTTCTCATGTCTGGTTTCTCTTCTGTACCAATGTTTTCTTCATCGTATGCGCTGCAAAGGAAAGCCAGAACCACACGGTCAGCACCAAGAGATGGTTCAACAACGTACGGAATATATTTTTCATGCTTCTCATCATCAAAATATGTCATATCCTGACCAGATACATTCTGATGCTGGGTAAGGTCATAATCTGTTCTGTCTGCGATACCCCACAGTTCACCCCATCCAAATGGGAAGAGGAATTCGATATCTGTAGTACCCTTGCTGTAGAAGCAAAGTTCTTCCGGTGCATGATCTCTTGCTCTCATCTCATCTTCTTTGATACCAAGGGTCTGCAGCCAGTTGATGCAGAAAGATCTCCAGTAGTGGAACCAGTCAAGGTCTGTACCCGGTTCACAGAAGAATTCCAGCTCCATCTGTTCAAACTCACGTGTACGGAATGTAAAGTTACCCGGTGTAATTTCGTTACGGAAAGATTTACCGATCTGTCCGATACCAAATGGGATCTTCTTTCTGGAGGTTCTCTGTACATTTTTAAAGTTTACGAAAATTCCCTGTGCGGTCTCCGGTCTTAAATATACTGTATTCTTAGCATCTTCTGTAACGCCCTGGAATGTCTTGAACATCAGGTTGAACTGACGAATATCGGTAAAGTTATGCTTTCCGCAGCTTGGACAGCATACATTATGTTCTTCAATAAAATTCTTCATTTCTTCCTGAGAGTATGCATCGATTGGCTTTTCCAGTGTAACACCATGTTCTTCACTGTAATCTTCAATCAGCTTGTCTGCACGGAAACGTTCGTGACATTCTTTACAATCCATCAGAGGATCTGCAAATCCACCAAGATGTCCGGAAGCTACCCATGTCTGCGGATTCATTAAGATCGCACAATCAACACCTACATTATATGGGTTCTCCTGAACGAACTTCTGCCACCATGCACGTTTTACATTGTTCTTTAATTCTACACCAAGATTGCCGTAATCCCAGGTATTTGCCAGTCCTCCGTAAATCTCTGATCCCGGATACACAAATCCCCTTGACTTTGCAAGTGCTACAATCTTGTCCATTGTCTTTTCCATATAGTTTCTCCTCACTTTTTTGTTATTTATTCATAAAGAATATAAGATGTATCTGTATTCTCTGTCACCGCTTCTGATTTTCCTGTCACCTTTACACCCTCACTGACATAACAAATCGTTCCCGGCACGTCAACCAGAAGTGCTTCGTTGACTACAATTGTTTTATAATTCTTTCCACTCATCAGACTGGAACCCCATATACTGCTGCCTTCTGCCGTTTTACCGTCGCTGACCGGAAGAAAGCTTCCCTCAAAGGCGTATCCTGCCTGAATTGCTCCATTAATATCGCCCACGTAAAAACCAACGTGATTGAACTGAGCATAATCCTGATAGGAATCATAGACCATACGCAGCTGCGCTTCACCATTCTCTACTTTCAGGCTCTTTTTCTTTACAGATTTATCACCATGGCTGCTGTTATAATCTGAAATCTCGCTCTCTATCTGGCTCTGCAGTTCTTCCTCATTGTAATAAGATGCATCGAAGCTTTCTCTGACCACTTCTGTTATTCTTCCATTTTTGCTGACTGACACACCGGATACTTCCGGCGAAAAGCCTGCAAGGATACTACATCCAGTCAGGAAACAACTCGCACTAATTACAGTGGCTAATAAGAAACCCCTTTTCATTGACCGCCCTCCAAAATGCAAATATCTCTCCCCGAATTCCAGAATGCCTCTGCAATCCTGTAATCATACAATTTTAATTATACTAAGAACAGCTATTGTTTTCAACTGCTAAATCTTTAAAGTATTTAAAATTTCCAATGTTTTAAAGTTCTTGTCAATCATCTTTCTTCGAAACTTTTCCTGCATGGAAATAAATTCCTTCTCGACTTCCGGCGTCAGAAGAAAGGTATACAGCTTTTCCAGGGGCGCCGCTGTGACATACTGCATAGTATAGATCGTTGATTCTAAAATTCTTTTGCCCCTCATATGAGAAAGGCAGCTCTGACACAGTACTCCGTTTTTTTCATCAGAATATCCGCATAACTGCTCAGATGTTCCACATCCGACGCAGGAAAAACTTTCCGGATATTCCCCATTGATCATCATTGCCCGAAACTCATAGATATAACGGATCAGTCTTCGATTCACTCGGCCATGTTCCAACGCTTTTAGTGTCACATACAGAAGTTTTAATAACTCTCTCTCATCATTATTTTCCCTTGCATAATAATCTGCAAATTCCAGAAAATACATGCCATAATAAGCATTTTCAAAATCAAAAGCCAGTTTTTCAAAATACTGATCTATCTGTGCCTGATAAATATTATAAGAAGACTTTCCCTCAAAGCATTCAAAACTTCCATAACAAAAGGGATTGGATGCGGCCATCATGGGACTGTTCTGTCTTCTTGCGCCTTTCGCAAAACCACTGATCTTTCCCCGTTCTTTCGTCAGAAGAACGATCCGCTTATCATATTCACCCACAGGCAGTGCAGATAACACCATTCCTGTCAGTGTTATTTTATCACTCATATTTACTGAATATCCTTCTTATCATAACCGAAGTTCTTCATAAGAAAATCGCTGTCACGCCAGTCTTTTTTTACTTTTACCCAAAGCTGCAGATTCACCTTAGCTTCCAGCATATTTTCAATATCTCTCCTTGCCTCAGAACCGATCCGCTTTAACATGGAGCCGCCTTTACCGATAATAATTCCTTTATGAGAATCTCGTTCACAGATAATCGTGGCGTCAATATCAAACATTCCACCATCTTTTCTCTCTTTCATCTGATCAATGGCAACTGCTATTCCATGAGGGATTTCCTCGTCCAGACAGCGCAATGCCTTTTCTCGAATCATCTCTGCAACAATCTGTCTCTGTGGCTGATCTGTAATCGTATCTTCATCATAAAACATTGGTCCATATGGAAGATATTTAAAAATCATATCCAGTACAGAATCCAGATTCAGAGACCGGAGTGCCGATACCGGAATAATCTCTGCAAAATCAAGGACTTTTCGATATGCGTCCATGAATTTTATGATTTCTTTCTTATCAACGGTATCCACTTTATTGATGATAAGAATAATCGGTGTCTTTGTCTTCTTCAGTTGTTCTGCAATATGGCGTTCTCCTGCCCCGATGAAAGTTGTCGGTTCAACCAGCCAAAGAATCACATCCACTTCATTCAATGTACGTTCTGCCACATTGACCATATATTCCCCCAGCTTATTCTTAGCCTTATGAATACCTGGCGTGTCCAGAAAGACAATCTGTCCGCGTTCATCCGTATAAACTGTCTGAATCCGATTACGGGTCGTCTGCGGCTTATTTGACGTGATCGCGATCTTCTGTCCAATCAGATGATTCATCAATGTGGACTTTCCCACATTCGGTCTTCCGATCAATGTGACGAATCCAGATTTTTTCTGCGTAGTATTTCTTAATTCTTCTAAATTTATATTCATATTTCTCCTTTAACTGCGAATCAACGGTCTGATCTGTTCAAAAAGTTCTTTTTCGGACTGTATTTTTTCTTCTCCGCCTATCACACAGAGATTGCCATGTTCCAATACGGATCGAAGAAGTGGTTCCAGCGCACGGATGCTGTCTTGATTTGCTGACAGGATCTGCTCTCTTTCTTTTTGCAGTTCTTCTTCTGTCACATGGCTCATCCATGCATTTAAAGATCTGCTTCCCTTTGCCGCCGGATTCATCGGTGTATCGCATTCACTGATTGTTCCAATGATATACTTACACATATCTCTTTCATCTACTGTGAAATTCTTCAAATAATCACCGATTCCTTTATAGACATCAAGTGTACGTCCCAGATTCGGATCCCGGTAAGATACAAGGTAGGTATCTCCGGTCTTTCCAAAGCCGCTCATACAGCCATATGCTCCACCCTGGACACGTATATTTGTCCACAAATACTCATACCCCATAATTGTGCGCAGAATTCGCAGCGCACCATGATATTCGCATCCATACTGACGGAAATTGCCTGCCAGAGCTACATATTGAACCTGAGATGCAGTCATCAGTCCCTCATTTCCTTCTGTAACCAGAATGCTTTCTTTCTTCTCCTGCATTTCTTCTTTTCTGTGTGGCAGTTTTTCTTTTAATCTTCGGATGCGGTCCTCTACTTTATCCACAATAGCCTTCTCTGATGTCAGGCTGACCATCAGACCTTCTTTCACTAAAAGATCGGAAAGCAGATTTTGAAGGTTTTCCACAAGTTCGTCTTTTTTCTCCCCAAAATGTGATTCTATTGATTCCACCAGCTCATATAACGCCACACCACCGGTTCGATCATTAAATGCAGAAACAGATGAAAAATGCGCCATTGCTCTGGTTGCTGCTGTAGAATGACCTGCACTGGTTAATCGCACCTGCAGACGTGATTTTAATCTTGCAAGGATCTCGTAAAGTCTCTTTTCTTTTTCAAAACTGGAAGTGAAGAGAATCTCTTCTATCATATCAAAAGCAAAATCGATTTTATCATATAATACTTTTGCTTTCATTTCAAAAGCTGCTGAATAGTCTCCCGGATTGTTGAAATCTGCAAACACGTCTGATACCGGATAAATTCCACCTGACTGAATATTGATCTCATTACTCAATTCATGGAAATTATAATGCTTGGTATCTACCATTCCCAGCACACACTTTAAAATACCCAGATAAGATAATTGCAGGGATGTCAGATTTTTTGCGTCAAACATCACGTTCAAATAGGCAATTCCATTCGTATCCAATTCATGATGCAACAACAGTGTACCATCTACATCGATCGGCTGATTCTGCAATGGCTGAATCTCCTTGCGAATATCAGATAATTTTAAAAGTGGTATTTTTTCCAGTTCTTCTTTTGTAGATGGTGTTTCCTGAAATGCACGAAGTTTTCTGGTCTTTTCGATCATCTTCTGAATTTCTTCTTCTGTCAGGGATGCCTTGTAAGCTGCAAGTTTTTCTTTTACCCGTTCTTCTTCTTTTGCTGTCAGACCCTTTTCCGGCTTCATGATAATCAGTGATGCATGGGTGTTGTCCAACAAATATTTTCGAATCAGTTCTTCATAATATCCCGTCCCCAGCTTACTCTTCAGAAAAGCACAGCTCTGAATCTGCTTCAGATAGAGGAACGGTTCCTTCTCGTCATACAGCCAGCTGTCAAATGCATCAATTCCATACATCAGTCCCTTTGGAAAATGACCGAAATCTGCTTCTCGAAGCTTAAATTCTAAGTTGTTGATACCAGCCAGAAGAGTTCTTTCTTCCAGCCCTTTTTCTGCCTGTTCTTCCAGAACTGTACGAATTATTTTTACAAATTCTTCTTTCTGCTCCGGGTTACTATTCTTGACAATTACAGAAAAATATGGCTGACGGACACCGCTGTCATAGCTGCCTTCCACGTCTTTTCCCACTTCTGCATCCAGAAGTGCCTGCTTCAGCGGTGCACCCGGTGCCTCTAAAAGCACATATTCTACGATGGACATTGCTGCTGACAAATTTTCATCCAGAACATCTCCCACAGACCAGTTATATGCCAGGTAAGTATTATCTGCTTCTTCTTCCATATTTGAAATAGAATATGTCTTTTCCAGTTCGATTATCTGGCTAAACTTTGGCTGCTGGCAGATTCCGGAATCCACCTGCTCTGCATCAAACTTGCATAAATATTCCTGATCTAACCAGGCAAGCCGTTCTTCCATGTCCATATCGCCATACAGGTAAATATAACTGTTGGACGGATGATAGTACTTTTTATGAAATGCAAGAAAATCTTCATATTCCAGATCCGGTATATTCTTTGGATCACCACCAGATTCTATTCCGTATGGTGTATCCGGGTAGAGGGAATTTAAGATTTCCCGATCCAGTACATCATCCGGTGAAGAAAATGCTCCCTTCATTTCATTATAGACCACTCCATTATAGATGATCTCATCTTCTGGATTCTCCAGTACATAACTCCAGCCTTCCTGACGGAATATTTCTTCTTTTTCATAAATATTCGGATAAAATACTGCATCCATATATACTTCCATCAAATTACAGAAATCCTGCATATTGCAGCTGGCAATCGGATACATGGTTTTATCCGGATATGTCATTGCATTCAAAAACGTATTCAATGATCCTTTGGCCAGTTCTACAAAGGGATCTTTTGACGGGAATTTTTTACTTCCGCACAATACACTGTGTTCCAGAATATGCGCAACGCCTGTGCTGTCTGATGGCGGCGTGCGGAATGCAATATTAAATACTTTATTTTCATCTTCATTTTCCAGAAGCATTACTCTTGCTCCACTTTTCTTGTGAACCAGTAAAGTACCTTTGGATTTGATATCTGTTATCTCTTCTGTCTTGATTACATCATATTGTGGCAAACTACGAAACATGCCTGAGCCTCCGATCTGTTTTTCAATGGCTAAAAGCCCTTGGTGTCTATTATAAGAGGGAGTGCAGCAAAAGTCAAAAAGAAAAACAGGCACCGCCATAATGGCGATGCCTGTCCTAGTTATACTTTATTACTCTGTTTTTCCAGCGTGAAGTTCAATCAGTTTGTTCAGATATTCATATCTTTCTTCATTGCACTTCTGGTTCTTAGCGAAGAGTTTTGCAGCTCTGTCTGGATTAGCACGTTTCAGAGAATTGTAACGAACTTCTCCGTTCAGGAATTCATCGTATCCTGTGTAATCAGGAGCTTTGGAATCCAGGCTGAATTTGTTCTCTGCTTCTGGGTTGAAGCGGAACAGATGCCAGTAACCTGTCTTAACTGCAAGTTCTTCTTCTGTCTGAGCTTTGCTCATACCTTTCTTGATACCATGGTTGATACATGGAGCATATGCAATGATCAGAGATGGTCCTGGATAAGCTTCTGCTTCTGCAAGAGCTTTTACACACTGGTTGTAATCAGCACCCATAGCGATCTGAGCTACATATACATATCCGTAAGACATAGCGATGGAAGCCATATCTTTCTTCTTCACTTCTTTACCTGCAGCAGCGAACTGTGCGATAGCACCTGGCTGTGTAGACTTGGAAGCCTGTCCACCTGTGTTAGAGTAAACTTCTGTATCGAATACCATAACGTTGATATCCTGTCCGCTTGCCAGTACGTGGTCAACTCCACCGAATCCGATATCGTATGCCCATCCGTCACCACCGAAGATCCACTGGGATTTCTTAGCAAGGAAGTCTTTACCTTTCAGGATATCCTGAGCTTTTTCGCATCCGCAAGCTTCCAGAGCAGCAACCAGCTTATCTGTAGCAGCACCATTTGTAGCGCCAACTGCGAATGTATCCAGCCATTCCTGACCAGCAGCTTTTACGTCTTCTTTATCTGTATCAGCGATCAGAGCTTCTACTTTAGTCTTCAGACCGTCACGAAGTGCTTTCTGAGCAAGTAACATACCGTAACCAAACTCAGCATTGTCTTCGAACAGAGAGTTGGACCATGCAGGACCCTGTCCTTTTTCATTTACAGTGTATGGTGTAGATGGTGAAGAGTTACCCCAGATAGAGGAACATCCTGTTGCGTTAGCAACATACATTCTGTCACCGAACAGCTGTGTAATCAGTTTTGCGTAAGGTGTTTCACCACAACCAGCACATGCGCCTGAGAACTCAAGCAGTGGCTGTTTGAACTGAGAACCTTTTACTGTATTTTCTTTAAATTTGGCAATAACATCTTCTTTGGTTGGAAGAGTTACAGCGTAATCGAAGTATTTCTGTTCGTCTTCGTTTGCTTCCATGTTAGCCATAGTAAGAGCTTTGTTGCCTTTCTTTCCTGGGCAGACATTTACACAGGAACCACATCCTGTACAGTCAAGTGCGGATGTAACGATAGCAAACTTGTAATCTGCCATACCTGTCATAGCAAGTGTCTTCATTCCTTCTGGAGCTGCAGCAACTTCTGCTTCTGTCATAGCTACCGGACGGATAACTGCGTGTGGGCAGACATATGCACATCTGTTACACTGGATACAGTTTTCCTGATTCCATACTGGGATATCTACTGCGATACCACGTTTTTCGTATGCAGATGTACCAGATGGTGTAGTTCCATCTACATAATCCTTGAATGCAGATACTGGCAAGCTGTTACCTTCCTGTGCGCTTACTGCATGCTGGATTGTATTAACGAAGTCAAGAACTTCTTTCTTTCCTTCTGTAGCTGCTTTTGCAATGATGTCTTCTTCAGCTGCGTCTTTCCAGCTTTCTGGAACCTGGATTTCAACAACCTGTTTAGCACCTGCATCAATTGCATCGTAGTTCATCTGAACGATTGCATCACCCTTACGTCCGTATGTTGCTTTTGCAGCAGCTTTCATAAGGTCGATTGCCTGTTCTTCTGGGATGATGTTAGCCAGTTTGAAGAATGCAGACTGGAGTACAGTGTTGATACGCTGTCCAAGTCCGATTTCTTTACCGATCTTGATACCATCGATCACATAGAACTTGATATTGTGGTTAGCGATGTAGCTCTTAACCTGTCCTGGCAGATGATGTTCAATACCTTCCATATCCCATGGGCAGTTCAGAAGGAATGTACCGCCGTCAACCAGCTCCTGTACCATGTTGTACTTACGTACATAGGATGGGTTGTGGCAAGCTACAAAGTTTGCACGATGAATCAGGTATGTGGATTTGATTGGTGTCTTACCGAAACGCAGGTGGGACATTGTAACACCACCGGATTTCTTTGAGTCATAATCAAAGTAAGCCTGAGCATACATATCTGTGTTATCACCGATGATCTTGATGGAGTTCTTGTTAGCACCTACAGTACCGTCAGCTCCCAGACCCCAGAACTTGCAGTTGATTGTTCCTTCTGGTGTAGTAACCAGTGGAGCACCCAGTTCCAGAGACAGATTTGTAACATCATCTTTGATACCGATTGTGAATTTTTCTTTTGTTGTATTTTCGTAAACAGCTACGATCTGAGCTGGTGTTGTATCTTTGGAACCAAGTCCGTAACGTCCTGTAAATACTGGAGTGGATTCGAATTTTGTTCCTTTCAGAGCTGCAACAACATCAAGATACAGTGGTTCACCCATAGCACCTGGTTCTTTTGTTCTGTCAAGAACGCTGATGCGTTTTACTGTCTCAGGAATAGCTGCTACCAGTGCTTCTGCAGAGAATGGTCTGTAAAGACGAACTTTAACAACACCGACTTTTTCTCCCTTAGCTACTAAGTAATCAATTGTTTCTTCGATTGTATCACAAACAGATCCCATAGCGATGATAACGTTCTCAGCGTCTTCAGCACCATAGTAGTTGAACAGTTTGTAATTTGTTCCAATCTTAGCATTCACTTTGTCCATGTATTCCTGTACGATTGCAGGCATTGCATCGTAGTATGGGTTACATGCTTCTCTTGCCTGGAAGAAGATATCTGGGTTCTGAGCTGAACCTCTCTGACATGGGTGATTTGGATTCAGAGCATTATTTCTGAATGCTTCTACTGCATCCATATCTACCATATCTTTCAGATCTTCGTAATCCCATGTCTCGATCTTCTGGATTTCGTGAGATGTACGGAAACCATCGAAGAAGTTGATGAATGGAATACGTCCTTTGATTGCTGCGCAGTGTGCAACTGGTGTTAAGTCCATAACTTCCTGTACGGATGATTCACACAGCATAGCTGCACCTGTCTGACGACATGCGTAAACATCAGAGTGATCTCCGAAGATAGAAAGTGCGTGGCTTGCAAGTGCACGAGCTGATACGTTAAATACACCTGGAAGCTGTTCACCAGCGATTTTATAAAGGTTAGGGATCATAAGAAGCAGACCCTGTGAAGCTGTATAAGTAGTTGTCAAAGCACCTGCTGAAAGGGATCCGTGTACAGCACCTGCTGCACCTGCTTCAGACTGCATTTCTGTAACCTGAACTTCCTGTCCAAAAATGTTCTTTCTGCCCTGGGTTGCCCATTCATCTGTAGCTTCTGCCATAACGGATGAAGGTGTGATCGGGAAGATAGCCGCTACATCACTGTATGCATAAGAAGCATGAGCTGCTGCATGGTTACCATCCATGGTTTTCATTTTTCTTGCCATTGGTTTGTTCCTCCTTATTTTATTGATCCAAGTTGGACCATTTTACCATATGAGTATCATATATACGGAACTTTGGGCCTTCTTTGGGGAGTAACACCTAAAATTCCTCATATGATTTTATACTAGCACAATTTTTTTAATTTGTCTATTTTGCGTTCAGGAAAATATGTATATTTTTTGATACAGCATATTAAAAAAGAATGTCTTTTTTGCCGACACCCTCTTTGTAAATCGTTTACATATTTTCCCATTTGTTTTCTTTTTGTTAAGATTTATTTTCGAATTCAAACAAACTTTAGACACAACTTCTTTTTATACTGTAACTATCAAATGAAGCCGCTGCGGTGCAAAGCTAGCATGTGTTGTGACGGCTCCGACTAAATACAATCTTCCATTGCAGGATTTCATACCTGATATTTTATGAATCTTTTGTTATTTGACATTATCATAAAATCTGGAAGTTTACATATACATTCATAATTTCTCTCTCCGGCGGTCAGATAACTGACCGCCACCTTTTTATGGCACCAGCGTATACTCCAGCATCTCATAATGTAACCTGCTGCCTTCCATAATCTCAGCCGGAAGCAGTGCTCTCGCCACCAGCTTTAATTCTCCGTTTTCTTCGTCCACTCTTTTTAAGTGAGCATAATCTCCGTCAATCATTTCCACAATGTAATCACAAGTTAACATATCGCTTTCTCCTCCTTTTCATATTTTTCATATCCCAGCAGTACACCACTGGTTGAATGAATGATCGTGCACTGGGTAAATCCATTCTTCTCAAATAAACGCTGCATACTCTTATTTTTCTGTCCGGTATCTCCACGCATACAGTGGCACTGTTCATAGCACCATCGCATACATTCAGATGCAACCCCTTTTCCATATTTTGCGACTGCGATCCTGTGCAGAACACCATATGGCTTCGGACTTTCCCATGTACCGGTGACAGATGTTTCATAATCTGATTCTTCTCCGACATAGAAAACAAATACGGCATTGATCTCTTCATTTTCTTCATATATATATAGTTGCTTTTTTTCTATATCTTTTTGAATCAGTTCTTTTTGAGGATAATCGTCACTCCACTGCTCTGCATTGCCATTGACTGCCATGAAAGCTCTGGCAGATGCATAGATCTCCATGATCTGTGCCAGTTCCTCCGGTCTGGCGTGGCGGATTCTTTTTTTGTCGCTCATAATCTTTGACCTTCCCGCTTTTTCTTTATTACAATATGACAAAACTCCCTTGTCTCAATGGATTTCAGGAGTTTTTCTTATATAAGTTTAGTGACATGCTCCCACCACTTAAATCCCTAATTTTGAAGTGGGGGCTTCTTGCTCAATGGCTCTACTGAGCCAAGTATCTACAAGCTATCCTCGCGTGTCCCG
>CAKRON010000048.1 GCA_934373455.1 uncultured Marvinbryantia sp. | reverse complement strand
ATACCGATGGAATCCTATTTCTGTGTAAAGCAGCAGCACCTGGTGTGGTAATACTGCTGATTGGAAAGATAACCCGGCAGGCGATTGGTTATGGCGATGGAATATTAATGCTGGTCTGCGGACTTTATCTTGGTGGAAAAACAGCAGTACTTTTGTTTATGACGGGGTTATTTTGCCTGTTCCCGATATCGTTGCTGCTGTTGTTATCCGGAAAGGCAAAAAGAGAAGAGGAGTTACCGTTTGCGCCCTTTTTGCTGGCAGCATTTATGATATGGATGGGTTTGGGATAAAGGAGAAGGCAATGAAATTAAAAGGAAGTTATACAATAGAGGCTTCGTTATTGATGGGAATTATATTACCTGTTCTGGCGGGATTGATTTATATCGGATTTTGGTATCACGATAAAAGTTTTCTGCAAAGTGCGGCTTATGAGGCAGCCTGCGCCGCCAGTCTGAAAGAAGACGAAGAAAGTTTCAGGATTGGGGAAGTGGCAATGGAATTGACAAAAGGCAGGATGCTTGGAACAGGAAATCTGCAGGTACAGTCAAAAGACGGGGAAGAAAAAGCATCGGTTTCTTATTATGGAAATTTTCGTATTCCCGGAATGATTGCGGCTTTTTTCTCAAGTGGAAATCTCGAGATGAAAGAAAACTGTTCTCTGTCCGTGGAGAGACCTTCCAGAAAAATACAAAAAATAAGAGGTATCGTAAAAATAGTAAAACGGGCTGGGGGTGGAAGTGATGAAAGTAGTATTTGAACATGATCTGGCACATAATTATATGATTCCTGATTATGAAAGTGAGTATGGTAAAGGATCAGAAAAAGCTGAAAATGAATATGAGATTCACATGCTGGAAGAAAATCATATTCCTGGATTTATGGCATGTGTGAGAAAGAACATTAATGGTCAACGGAAATATTATTATGAAATTACATCCAGACAGTCATTGCAGCAGATCTGTGAAGGCACTTCCTTAGGTGTAAAAGACATAAAAATAATTCTCAGGTGTCTGTATCAGGCATTACAACAGGCAGACCAGTATCTGTTAGATGGTAATAAAATTGTTCTGGAACCGGAATGTATCTATCTGGATATTGAATCAAGAGAGGCAGTATTTTGTTATCTGCCGGTGTATGAGGGAAGAATACAGGATTCCTTTCGAAGATTTGCATCATTTTTGCTGTATCATTTAAATCAGGCAGATACAGAAGCTGTTTTGCTTGTATATGAAATCAACAGGAATGTACAGCAAAAAAATTATGCATTGCTTGATATTTTACAGGGAGAATATTTTAAAGAAGAAATAGAGGCAGAGAAAATTACTGTAAAAGAACATAAGCCATTGCCGGAAGAAAGGCTAAACAGCTTAGAAAATAAGAAAGAAACAATTCCGGAAAAAAAGAAGAATCCTATCAAAAAGAAAAATAAAACCAGAAAAGATCTACAGAAAGATACACAAAAAGAGCGAAGAAAACGACCGGGAAAAAAATGGATAGCGGCAGGAGGATTCTTACTGGTGACGGCAATAACTGCGACTGCGGCGTGGATGGAACTTTTGACGGTTACGCAGGCGGGCGGGATTACATTTTTACTGGCAGGAGGAATAGGATACGCAGTATCCGCAAGACAAAAAAGACAGGGATCAAAAGAGAAGGAAGAGATAAAATCAGAAATAAACTGGGAAATGCCAGAGGCAGAGGAAGATAAAGAAATAAAGATACAGGAGCCGAACAAAGACATACAGACACAGCAAAGTGAGAAAAATGTGGGTGCGACAACTGTGCTGCGAATGGGAACACAAGAGTACGAGCCCAGGATGACACTGATCAGTATGAATTCCAGAGAAAGAAATAGTGTGGTATTGATGAAAGACAGTTATCTGATTGGAAAACTGAAAGCAAAAACAGATATCTGGATTGATGATGAGGCGATCAGCAGAATTCATGCAAAAATACAGAAAGAAGGAGAAGAATATTATTTATATGATATGAACTCTACGAATGGAACATTTCTGAATGGGAGAAGACTGGGGGTAAATGAAAAGGTGCCGCTTCATATTGCAGATGAAATAACTTTTGCAGGAGTAGGATATTACGTAGGGAACTGCTAAAGGACTTGCCTGTCAAAAATTAAAATGTTATGATAAAAAACAGAGTATCAGGGAGACTGACAGTATTCCTGAACCATACAAAAGAAGATAAGACAGGAGAATATACATGAAGAAGATTGGAATTATTGGAGCGATGGAAGTGGAAGTAGCTTCCTTAAAAAGTGCTATGCAAGTCAGCAGAATGCTGCAGAAAGCACAGATGGAATTCCTGGAAGGAGAATTAGAGGGCTGTCAGGTGGTTGTAGTCAGAAGTGGAATCGGTAAGGTGAATGCCGCTGTTTGTACACAGATTCTGGTAGATGAGTTTGGTGTGGATGGTGTGATCAATACAGGAATTGCAGGTTCTTTGAAAGCTGAGATCAATATTGGAGATATTGTCTTATCCACCGACGTGCTGCATCATGATATGGATGCAACAGGATTCGGATATAAACCGGGACAGATTCCACAGATGAATGTATTTTCATTTGAAGCAGATGCACAGATGAGAAAGATTGCTAAGGAAGTCTGCGAAGAAGTAAACCCTGATATTTGTGTATTTGAAGGAAGAATCGTTAGTGGCGATCAATTTGTTTCCAGCAAAGAAATAAAGGATCAGATAAAGCAGAATTTTGATGGATACTGTACCGAGATGGAAGGAGCAGCAATTGCGCAGACAGCTTATCTGAATCAGATTCCATTTGTAATCATTCGTGCGATTTCAGATAAGGCAGATGACAGTGCTACAATGGATTATCCGACCTTCGAGAAGAAAGCTGTGGAACACAGCGTACGTCTGACCCGCGGTTTCCTGAAGAAAATTCAGAAATAATCTGAATACACTCAGACAGAATATGAACTTCAAAATCCCATGAAACAGCTGTTTTATGGGATTTTTTGTCGAACGATTTTTCTTTGCAAATGCAAAAAACTGATTTATACTCTGCAATAAACAGGAACAGATACCGTGCCCGGGGAGAGGAATTTGTTTCTGAGAAAAAAGAAAGGGGATCACTATGATACATACTATGTTACAGACAAAAGTGTTACTCTATTTGATGACAGCAACAGGATTGCTTGGAATACTCTGCCAGATAATTGGAAACAGATGTTACAGACAATTGCTTAAAGAAATGACAGATACACAGCCGGAAAAAGGTGAATTTTTAAAACGGATACGTTATCGTTATCAAATTACTGTCAGATGTTGTGCGGGAAATGTAAATATACCGGTATTTGCGCAGAAAATACTGATGGATTATCGATACAGAAAACTGACTTTGCATCAGTGGAAAAGACAGGCAGCAGGATGGTATCTGGGATCTGCCACAATAGCCGCAGCGGGAATATGGTACTATCAGATTCAGCAAAATCAGGGAAATTTAATGACGATGCTTCGTGGGATCGGTGCGATCACAGTGCTAAATATTCTGGCTGCATTATGGGGTGACAGCCGTTACAAAGAGCAGAAACTTATGGTGCAGATGCAGGATTATCTCAGTCATTCCGGAATCGTAACAGATTCAGCCGAAACAGTCAAAGAAGAATGGAAAGATGAGGACAGGGAGATTTCTGATTCAGATCTGCGAAGAAAAAAAATCAGTCCGGTTAACACCAGGGCACAAAAAGAAAAACGTCAGCTTCAGGAGAGTCTGGCACGTATAAAAAACGGAGAGAGAGAAACTGCAGCAGAATCAGAAAAAGACTGGGCGAAAGAACATAACCGGGAGATTCTGAAGCAAATGGACGCCAAAGAGCAGGAACGGATCATCCGGGAAGTGCTGGCAGAATTTTTGGCTTGAAAAGAATACACTTACTTGGTAAAATAAAAAGGGTTGGTTTTTTGCTAAAATAAAGGATAAAGCAGATAATAAAGGAGCAATTGCTATGGAAAAGAAAGTTACATTTGATTATTCAAAAGCAGCAAAATTTATCAGTGCTGACGAAGTGACATCAATGGAGAGAATCGTAGAGCAGTCAAAAGAAGTGTTGGTATCAAGAAACGGTGCCGGCAATGACTTCCTTGGCTGGATCGATCTCCCGGTAGATTATGATAAAGAAGAGTTTGCAAGAATTCAGGAAGCAGCAAAGAAGATCTGTTCAGACAGCGAAGTGCTGGTAGTAATCGGAATCGGAGGATCTTATCTGGGAGCAAGAGCTGCAATAGAATTCCTTCGTCACAGTTTTTATAATGTGGTGTCCAAAGAAGTCAGAAAGACACCGGAGATTTATTTTGCAGGAAACAGTATAAGCGGCAGATATTTAAGTGATCTGATCCAGGTAATTGGTGACAGAGACTTCTCTGTAAATGTAATTTCTAAATCAGGTACTACAACAGAACCGGCCATTGCATTCCGTGTATTTAAAGAAATGTTAGAAAAGAAATACGGCAAAGAAGAAGCTGCTAAGAGAATTTATGCGACAACAGATAAATCCAGAGGAGCTTTAAAGAAACTGGCTACAGAAGAAGGATACGAAACATTTGTTGTACCGGATGATGTAGGAGGACGTTTCTCTGTACTGACTGCAGTTGGGTTACTTCCGATCGCTGTCAGTGGAGCTGATATCACAAAACTGATGGAAGGTGCAGCTGATGCAAGAAAAGATGCATTGGAAAAACCTTTTGCAGAAAACAGTGCTATGCAGTATGCAGCTGTTCGTAACATCCTGCTTCGAAAAGGCAAACAGATCGAAGTGCTTGCAAATTATGAACCAAGTCTTCACTACGTGTCAGAATGGTGGAAGCAGCTTTATGGAGAAAGTGAAGGAAAAGATCAGAAGGGTATCTTCCCTGCATCTGTTGATCTTACTACAGATCTGCATTCCATGGGACAGTTTATCCAGGATGGTTCCCGCAACATGTTTGAAACAGTGCTGAATGTAGTTGATTCTGAATCTGAAATCGTGATCGGGGAAGAACCAGTGGATCTGGATGGCCTGAATTATCTTGCAGGAAAGAATATGGACTTTGTAAACAAGAGTGCGATGAATGGAACGATTCTTGCACATACAGATGGTAATGTACCGAATCTGATGGTTACAATTCCTGGAAATGATGAATATTCTCTGGGACAGTTGTTCTATTTCTTTGAATTTGCGTGTGGTGTCAGCGGATATACACTGGGTGTAAATCCATTCAATCAGCCAGGCGTTGAAAGCTACAAGAAGAATATGTTTGCCCTGCTTGGTAAACCAGGATATGAAGCAGAAAGAGAAGAACTGATGAAGCGTCTGTAATAAGACAATCAGACTGAAATGAAAGAGAAACGGTTGTGTCGCAGCAAAAAGGCTCTGACGCAGCCGTTTTTGACAAAGGAGAGAACACAGAATGAAAATTGTAATACTGGAAGCGAATTCTCTTGGAAAAGATGTAGACTTGACTGCATTTGAAAAACTTGGAGAGGTAACCGTACATGAACAATCCAATAGTTTGGATACACCAGAAAAGATAAAAGATGCAGATATTATTATTGTAAATAAAGTTCCAATGAATGAACAGACGCTTTCCGGTGCGGAAAATCTGAAGATGATAGCTTTGACAGCGACTGGATACAATATTGTGGATCAGAAGTATACACAGGAACGTCATATTGCAGTAGCAAATGTCAGCGGCTACTCTACAGATTCTGTAGCACAACACACATTTGCCCTTGCTCTGTATCTGATAAATCAGCTGGCATATTATGATCACTATGTCAAAAGCGGAGAATATGTAAAATCCGACATTTTCAGTCATTTTGATAAGAAAATTTTTGAGCTGGCAGGAAAGACATGGGGAATTGTAGGCTTGGGTGCGATAGGCAGAAGAGTGGCACAGATTGCGGAAAGCTTCGGATGTAAAGTAATCTACTATTCAACATCCGGTAAGAATCATAACAGCGACTATGAGAATGTAGATCTGGATACACTGCTTACTACGTCTGATATTATATCTCTTCATGCACCGTTAAATGCGGCTACTGAGAATTTTATGAATCTGGAAAAATTCAAAAAGATGAAATCTTCCGCTATTTTAATTAATATGGCAAGAGGACCGCTGGTGAATGAAAGAGATCTGGTAGCTGCATTAAAAGAAGGTATGATAGCCGGAGCCGGGCTGGATGTAATATCTGTGGAACCTATGCGGTCAGATAATCCACTGCTGGAGATACAGGACAGCGGAAAATTAATTGTCACGCCACATATTGCATGGGCAACCGGTGAGGCTCGCCAGAGGGTTGTAGATGAGACATATCTGAATGTTGAAGCATTTATAAAAGGTGAGAAGAGAAATTTGATTCCTGAGATCAGATAGATACAGGCGGCATCGGTATAACAGATGCCGCCTGTAAATTAATCTTCATCGATAATGTGGAGTTCCAGAAAATCAAAATCAATCTCTTCGATAAAGTTATCCTGACGGAATTTGGTGGAACTGTGTCTTTGAAATTCACGTATATTAGAATCCAGCCAGATCGGTTTTCCAAGATCAAATTCCAGACAAATTTCATCAAGGGCATGAAAGATTTTGTGAGTCCTGGTATCCGTTGAATCATCTTCAATTGTGATATCTTTCAGTAAATGATTATTTTTCCAAATTTTTCCCCAAATACGCATAGGCAGATCCTTTCAGTTTATTCATTGCTTTCAGATTCTGAAGACTCTGAATCTAATGGCAGAAGAGTTTCGCTGTCTACTTCAACAATCGGACTGGTGAACCAGTTATATACAAGAGAGGTAATCTCGTGAATATGGTCTATCGCAGATCCGGTATCATAGAGATTGGTAGACATGATACAGAAAATATAATCTCCAAAAGGAGTATAAATAATCGCAGCATCGTTTTCTGTGTCATCCACTTCGCCTGTTTTATGAGAAATATGAGTTCCGGATGGTAATGCTGCAGGAATTTTGTAATTCACTTCCTGATTATTCAGAAGGTTTTCAAATCGGAAGGATGCAAAATGAGAAACCAATTCCCGGTCGTAAATCATCTCCAGAAGTTTTCCACAGTCAGCGGTGGAAGTTTCATTGATACGTCCATCTGCTACCCAAAGACTTGGATCTGCAATTCCATTTACCTGAGCTGTATTCGTAAAGCCCATGCGCTGAATGAAATCATTCACTTTATCAAGACCTGTCTGAAAATCTCCGGATTCATCGCAGAAACTTCGTACCAGAACGTTAGAAGATTCATTATCACTGACCGTAATCATCTCATGTAATGCATGGGAAATTGTGTCAGTTTCCGTCAATTCTCCTTTTTCGATCAGTTCATATGTAGTTCCGGCAATAAAAAGCTTGATCAGGCTGGCAGATTCCATGGCATGCTCATTGATTTCCATAGTTTTTTCAGTGGATAAATCTTTCAAATAAACACTCCAGTCCCCCTGATATTGGGAGAGGCGGGTGGTAATTTCATTTTGAAGTGCATCCCAGGTCATACGGACTCGATAGGCACGGCCAAGACGGTCACGAAGGATCATTCCCTCGGAAGTAATCTGAGGAATGGGAACATTGTTTAATTTATTTAAAGTAAAGGATCCAAGATCCAGATAACGAGGAAGATCTCCAAACAGACGATCAAGAGCTTCGTCATTTAAAGGTGTTATATCTAAAGAGTACATATCAACACTGTCATTGACAGAAAAAGTGGAATCAGATTCTGTTTCCACAGCTGTTGGAAATTCTGGCCAATCCAGCGATTCACTGTCAGAAATCTGGTATGCAGATACAGGATTGGCGGCAGTCATCAGTATGGCACTCAAAAGAAATGGAATGGTATGTGTTCTTTTCATTATGATTCTTCATCCTTTCGGAAAGTTACATTCGGTTTATCTCTTTATCTTACACGATAGAAAAAAGTTTGTAAACAAATATAGATTTTTAACCATTCATTACCAGAAGATGATATACTTACAAAGGAAAACTATATAAGGAGGACGGATTGATTCCGTAAGAGAAATGATGAATACAGGATTAATTCATATTTATTGTGGAAACGGAAAGGGAAAAACGACAACGGGAATGGGTCTGTGTACCAGAGCTGCCGGATACGGATATAAAGTATTGATTTATCAGTTTATGAAAAATAATAAAACAAGTGAACGAAAAATACTGGAAAAAGTGGATAATATTACCTGGATCGATGGATTGGAGCAGGAAAAATTCAGTTTTCAGATGACGGAAGAAGAAAAGGCAGAGCGCCGGATATTCTATGGTGATCAGCTGAAAAAAGTGACAAAAGGAGCTGCAGAAGGAAAGTATGATGTTTTATTTTTAGATGAATGTATTTATACAATTCGTGCCGGACTGCTGGATGAATCTTTGCTGCTGGATTTTCTTGACCACAAACCAGAAAAACTGGAAGTAATCATGACTGGTCAGGGTCCAAGTGAAGAACTGATAAAGAGAGCAGATTATGTATCAGAGATTTGTATGAGAAAACATCCTTTTGAAAAAGGAATACCGGCAAGACCGGGAATTGAGCGATAAGAGGAGAGATGGACATGCGTGCATATGAAAGATTTTTAAATTATGTGAAAATTCACACCACAAGTGATGAAAACAGTGGGGCTGTGCCATCCGCGCAGCGGGAATTTGATCTTGGAAATATTCTGGCAGAAGAATTGAAAGAAATTGGGGTAAAAAATGTCAGAATTACAAAAGACTGTTATGTATATGGAGAAATTCCGGCTACGGAAGGATATGAGAATATATCTGCACTGGGCTTTATCGCGCATATGGATACAGCACCGGATTTTAGCGGAGAAGGTGTCAGACCACAGATTATCGGAAATTATGATGGAAAAGATATTCCACTGGGAGAAAGCGGACGGATGCTTGGATGTAAGGCATTTCCGAATCTTCTGACACTAAAAGGTAAAACTTTAATTACAACAGATGGCACCACGCTTCTTGGCGCGGATGATAAAGCAGGAATTGCAGAAATCATGACAATGGCAGAACAGCTGATCAAAGAGAATATACCTCATGGAAAGATATGTATCGCCTTTACCCCGGATGAAGAAATCGGAGAAGGTGCCGATCACTTTGATGTGGAAGGATTTGGAGCAAAATATGCTTACACAGTAGATGGCGGTGCAGAAAACGAGATCGAATTCGAAAACTTCAATGCAGCAGGAGCAACGGTTGAGATCACCGGGCTTTCTGTACATCCGGGAGACAGCAAGGATACTATGGTGAATGCGGCATTGGTGGCAATGGAATTTAATCAAATGCTTCCATCAGGTGAGACACCGCGTGGAACCAAAGGATATGAAGGATTTTTCCATCTGACAGATATGAGTGGTGATGTATCAGAAGCAAGACTGGATTATATCATCAGAGATCACGATGCAGCACATTTTGAGATTCGCAAAGAACAGATGCAGCATATAGCGGATCTGTTGAATGAAAAATATGGAAATGGTACAGTAAAACTCACATTAAAAGAGCAGTATCGCAACATGAGAGAAAAGATTGAAGAATGTATGTTTTTGATTGATTATGCTAAAAAAGCAGTGCAGGAAGCAGGACTTCAGCCAAAAACAGTTGCAATTCGCGGAGGTACAGATGGAGCAAGACTTTCCTTTATGGGACTGCCTTGTCCGAATCTTGGAACCGGAGGCTATGCGTTCCATGGACCATTTGAGCATATAACCACAGAAGGCATGGATTCTGTAGTAGAAATTCTGAAAGGCATCGTAAAAGAATTTGGAGAACAGAGAGCATGACAGATCAGGAACGTTTCATGAAAGAAGCAATCCGACAGGCAAAAAAGGCATATCTTTTGGAGGAAGTTCCGATCGGATGTGTGATTGTTCAGGATGGAAAAATCATTGCCAGAGGATATAACAGGAGAAATATAGATAAGAATACCCTGTCTCATGCAGAATTGATTGCCATAAAAAAAGCAGCAAAAAAACTGGGCGACTGGAGGCTGGAAGGCTGCACCATGTATGTGACGCTGGAACCATGTCAGATGTGTGCAGGCGCCATGATGCAGGCGAGACTGACAGAAGCTGTAATTGGATGTATGAATCCAAAAGCAGGGTGCGCAGGGTCCGTGTTAAATATTCTGGAAATGGATGGATTTAACCATAAAGTGCAGGTCACAAGAGGTGTTCTGGAAGAACAATGCAGTAATATGCTGAGTCAGTTTTTTAGGGAACTGCGTCAGAAACGTAAAGAGCAGCTATCGTAAAGGTAGCTGCTCTTCATTCTTGAACTTGGAAAATATTATTCGATGCTGACTTTTCCCTCCAGCTTCTTATTTTTTTCCATTAAATCTTTCCCATGGATGCAGGAGTAATTTACCAGGCAGATAGCGACAGCATAAAAAATTCCTGCAAGCGTCAGAGATAATACATAGGAACCGCGCAGATCTGCGAGACCGGCATAAATAGTATGGGAAAAAGCACCGGTTAATGCAAAAGCAATCATAACAATAGAGTTAATCTGGCTGAAATCCTTTTTACCAAAGATTTCTCTGGCAACCTGAGGAGAGATTACCATAGTCTGACAGATTCCGATTCCATACATGGCACAGCCCAGGTACATCATAGGGCTACTGCCGCAAGTAGAAAGGAGAAATGCCCCAAGTCCACCGATTGCACTGTATAAAGTGGCAGAAAGACGAACACCAATCTTATCACAGAGAATACCAAGTGGTACATTGGCAATTAACTGCATTACCATACAGATGCTGACCAATGTGGAGCCAACGGCAGCATTGAGTCCCATAGTAACGGCATGACTTGGAAACTGCTGGCTGAAACCACCGGCAATAGAAAGAAAAGCAGCCACCAGAACCGTAGTATAGAAAACTGGCATTTTTTTGGCATCCTTAAGTGAAGTACCATAATTAACTGCAATTACCTGCTGATGTTTTTGTGTCTGATCTTCTGAAACAGAGACCCCATAAGGAAGAAGCCCCTTTTTTTCGGGAGAAGTTTCCAGAATAAAAATTGCAGTAGGAAGCATGAAAATCAGGGCAAGAATGCCGTAAACACGATACGCGGTCTGCCAGCCATATACAGTAATAATTTTTGTTGCAATTGGAGAAAGAATGGCTCCTGTAATACCAGAGAAGGCAAAAGCAATACCGGATGCAAATCCCCGCTTCTTTTCAAACCAGTTGCTGATCAGAATAGAGATCGGAAGAGGGGCAATAAATGCAATAGAAATGCCAAGAGGAATGGCAATTACATACCATCTGGTAAGCGATTTCCCACCTGAGAGTAAAAAGAAACAGACTGCCATAATGATGGTTGCGATGCTAAGAAGGACTTTGATATTCATTTTCGGAATCATGCGCCCAGCCAGATACATTCCAATAATCATACCAAACCCCTGTATGGTCATGTAATAAGACACCTGCCCACGCGTGACACCAAGAGAGTCTGCGACGAAAGGCAGATAGACACCCACCGAATTCAGACCCATACCGAATCCAATAGACATCATAATACAGCAGCCAACAAGAATTACCCAGCAATAGTGGAATTTAGAATTAGTATTCATAATAACCCTCCCCTTTTTTAGTTGATTTAGTATGCTTGAAGTATAAAACTTTTATAGTATCAGTCCTATATGTAAAAAAAACAAAAAATGTAAAATAACGAAGTAAAAAAGGGGAGAGTTTCGTCGTATCTGACGAAAACAGACACAATCAGCGGTACATTTTCATGGAATATTCAATCGCTTCTGACTCGAAAGTTTTGTAAACTTCAGGATCATTGGCATTAATATTCAGAATAACACCAGAACCTTTTACTACGTGAGCACCATAGTTATCCACAATTTCACGGGCATAAGCCTTTAATTGTTCTTTTGTAACATCCGGGTCATTGATAAAGAATGGATCCGGGGCATACTCGCAAGTAACACGATCTCCATAAGTAGACATAATGTGTTTGATGTCATTCAGAACCTGAATTTCCATCATATCCGGCTGGAGTTCTTCTATTATATATGGGATGAAACGATCGATATGTCCGCAGTTGTGGAATTCCACTTTTACACCTCGTTTATGAATCGCTTCAAAAATTCTTCTTGTCGGTTCCAGTAGAAGTTCTTTCATGATATCTACAGAAAAGAAGGTATCTTTTGCAGTACCCCAGTCATCGTTATAGATTACGTAATCGTAGTCATAAATATCAGCCATGCGATTGAAGATCTCAATTTTATAGTCGGCCATGCGATTGAAGAAATCTTTGCAGGCATCCGGTTCTGTTACCAGAGCTATCAGAGAATTCTCAAATCCCATAAACATATGCATACGCTCAAAAATACCATTTCCATAAGGAGTAGCAAGAACTTTATTTGGATCTTGTTTAAAATTTTTGGAAGCTTCCCATACATATGCATCCATATCCGGCCATTTTACGTAATCTTCCCATTCAGTAATATCGTCAAACATAATGCCATGAGGGGTTGGTGTGCCATACTTTTCTGAGAAGATATACTGACATCCGAACCAGTCATCGGTTGCCGAACTCATACTGCGCGGCATATCCTGATTGGCTTTACACATGCCCCATTGAGTGGTGCGATACTGATTGCCCATCCACATAGGTTTTTCATGATTCAGGATTTTTAAAAAATTCTCGCGTTCAGTGACTGGCAGATCCAGTCCCAGATCCGGAGGAGCAACAGGTTTCACAGCACATACAGTAATATCAGATTTTTTCATGATAATCTCATCTCCTTTGGGTGAAGTTTTGTCTAATTCATGTTTTCAGTATAAAAGACAAAAACAGAAAAAGAAATGTATCTGGAATATGAAAAACTGTCAGGCTGGTCATGGTAAAAAAAATAAAGTTGTATGCAGAGTACATAAAACATAGAATTGGATTGCGGTAAAATTAATAAATATGATATGATAAATTACATGACAAAAGAAGGGATGATGTAAAGATGCGGCTGAGTATGTGGATGATTGCAAACAGATTACATGCCCTGGAGCCAGAGGTGAATATCAGCAGTAATGCGCCGATGGAGTTGAGGGGAGCCAGGAATATTATGGCACCGAATTGTGTACATGTATATGAGAAGGGAAACTATGTATATATACAGTATGGAGAAGATTATATACGCCTCCACGACATTGAGTATAACTATGTATTTAATATTGTACAGGGTATTTTCGAATTTTATAATGACTGGACAGAGACTGTACAGCAGGCAATTTATGAATTAGATTTTCAAAAGCTTCTGGATCAATGTTGGTTTTTCGTGGGAAATCCGGTAATTCTTATGGATGGAAATAATCGGTGTCTGGCTATGTGCAGTCAGTATGCAGATGATGAAGTTGACGCAGAATGGAACTACGTAGCAAAGAATAAATACAGTTCGCTGAATTTTATTAAACGAATGCGCCGTTCCTATTCTGTAGTAGATATGTATAAGAAGAATAAAGTACAGCTGTTGGAAAAAGACCGTACAGATGTATATTATGATACATTGACGACAGCTATTTATTATCAGGATTATTATTGCGGACGAATCAATGTGCTGGCGAAAGAACGGGAGTTCAATTATGGAGATATACAGATCCTGGAGTATATTCTGAAAATCATTACACCTTCTTTATATATGCTGGAAAACCAGGATAACACGTATATGAATCGTAACATGTTTCATGAACTGTTAAAGGGAAGAGAAGTATCGCAAGATCTCCTGAAAGCCCAGTTGGCATATCTGGACTGGAAAGAGGATGATATTTTTCAAGTTTGCCTGATCGAGATGCCGAAAGAATATCAGGATGTAGGTACCAGAGCACTGATTGGTAATCAGATTCGCAGAAATACAGTCAATGTGTATGTGACAGCTTTAAAAGAAGCGATATTGTGTATATTCAATTTAACGTTTGTGGATCGTCAGACGCTGGCAGAGTGTGTAAAACAGATTATGAAAAAAGAGATTCATTATGTGATAGGGTTTAGTAACCCAATGAGAGGTCTAACGCAGTTGAATTATTATTTTCAACAATCGGAGGCGGCTATCGAATATGGAAAACTGCTGAATCCTAAAGAGCAGGATTTTTATTTCTATGATTACGCATTGTACTATATGCTGGAAAACAGTGATGTGTGTCGTTTGTACTGTGCAATGAATTCAGATATCAAGATGCTGGATGAACTGGATCGAACCACCGGTTCAGGATGGCTGCCACTTCTTCGATGTTTTTTTGATAACGAATGTTCCCTTGTAAATACAGCGAAGGCAGCATTTGTACATCGAAATACCCTGGTATATCGGCTGAATAAACTGTCAGAGCTAATGCATTATGACTGGCATAATAATTATGACCGCGATTATATGAAACAATCCATATTGTTGTTGGATTTTTACAGGAAAAAATATGGAAAAGATGCAGATTTGTTAAAAATAGACGAGAAGCGTGAGTGAAAATTTGGTGTTATGATACAAAAAGCTCTCTGAAAAGAAAAAATCAGAGAACGAATTTTGTATCATAGCACCGTTTTTTGTTGTCTTCGTACAAATTATAATAATGGTAATTATTAAAGGTGGAAGGAGACAGACAAGATGGGAGAATATGCATTTCAGCCGGATGTGGAACTTCAGGATATGGGGGAATATAAAGCAGTTCCTAAAATGTACGGAATGCCTGGAAGAACGGCAAGAAAATTTAATACACCAATTACACCGAAAGAAAACTTCCTGAGAATGGCAAGAAAAGAGAAACCGCTTTGGATACCAAATGTATCAGCTGAATTTAATAATATTCAGCCAATGTGTATGCCAGACGCAGAAGCAAGATGTCACGGTGGAATCGACTGGTTTGGAATCGAGTGGGAATATGAACCGCGTTCCAATGCAGCCATGGTAAAACCTGGAACAAGAAGACTCAGCGATATCACTAACTGGAGAGAGGAACTGGTGTGGCCGGATTTACAGGCAATTGACTGGAAAAAAAATTATGAAGAGGTATATGCACCTGTGATGGAACCGGATCGTCCGACCAATTTCGCAATTGTAAATGGTTGTTTCGAACGTCTTGGCGATCTGACCAACTTTGCAGATTGTCTGGTATATCTGATAGAAGAGGAAGAAGAGGTCAATGCATTGTTTGAAAAGTTTACAGACATGCACATTGAATTGATGAAGATTGCAAAGGAGATATATGGTGCGGACCTGATTACCTTCCATGATGATATGGGAACACAGCGAAGTACATTTATGTCTCCGAATATGTTCCGTGAAATCATGCTTCCACATTATAAAAGAATGAATCAGGCAGCTCACGATATGGGACTGTATGTAAATTATCATAGCTGCGGTTGTGTAGGAACACTGATACCATATTATATTGAAGCGGGATTTGATTTCTGGGAAGGTCAGGATAACTGTAATAATAAAAAAGAACTTTTGGATAAGTATGGAGATCAGATGGGACAGCTGTCTGTATACACACCAAATCCGAATTGTTCAGATGAAGAATATATAGCGCAGATCGAAAATAATATTAAGACAATGGGGGCAAGCGGAAGATATCTTTGCTGGTATGTACCAACAAAACCGGATTGCAAATTAGATGCAGCGGAAGCTATTTATGTAACCGGCAGAAAATTAATGTGCGGAGAAGCATGAAAAATTAAGAAGAATACAATATGAAGGAGAAAAATATTATGAGTGAACAGACAAAACCAAAATGGGGCGTTATGGTACAGGCAACATCATTGATGGTAGCATTATTAATGTATACAACCAGTATGACGACACCGGCACTGGCTGCAATTGCAGCAGCATTTCCGGATGCATCTGGAGAAACTATTAAACTGATTTCATCAATACCATCCCTTATGCTTTGTATTTTCTCACTGGTATCCGGATGGATGACTACAAAACTTTCCATAAAAAAATGTATTATTATTGCAGCATGTCTGATCTTTGTTGGTATTTTACCTGCATTCTTTGGAAGCAGCCTGACATTTGTAATTGCTACCAGAGTAGTATTCGGAGCAGGTTATGGTCTGATTTTCCCGTTGGCATCTGCAGTTATTACAGATTTGTATGAAGGCGCAAAAAAGGATACGATGATGGGTTGGAAAAGTGCCATCGGAGCGGCAGCAGGTGTTGTATTCCAGACAATGGGTGGTATGCTGGTAGCTTACAACTGGCAGTATGCATTTCTTGGATTCCTTCTGGTTATTCCAATTCTTGTATTTGTAATTATTTTCCTGCCAGATACAGGCGTACAGGCAGCAAAAGGTAAAAAAGAAGGCTCTCTTACTCCGAGACTTGCTATTTTAGCAGTGGTTGGTTTCTGCCTCAATGTAGTACAGTTCTCCTATATGCAGGATATGACATTCGTTATTACCGGAGAAGAAATCGGTACTGCGCTGGATGCAGCAAATATTCTGAGTATGTTTACCGCATTTTCTTTTATCGCAGGTCTGATATATGTTGTGTTTGCAAAAATAATGAAAAAGTATACACCGGCGATCGCAATTTTGTTTGTAGGCATTGCATTTTTTATCGCATTGAATGCGCATTCTGTACCGATGTTCTTTGTGGCATCCGCAATTTTTGGTCTTGGATTTGGTTTTACAAATCCATCCCTGACACTGTTGGCAGCAAGTTCTGTTACACATCCATCTAAGAGTCCGGTAGCAATTTCTATTTATGTGTGTGCAACTGGTGTCGGTCAGTTCTTATGTGCTTATATTTTGAAATTTATCAAAGGTGCACTGGGACTTACTGCCAATCGTGCAGACTGGCAGATTGCATCGGCATCCATTATTACAGGTGTTGTAATTGGTTTAATATGTTTGACCGTATTTGGTGGAAAGAAAAAAGAAAGAGGATAATATAGGATATGATAACAGCAAGAGAAAATATTCTCAGGGCATATCGCCATGAGAAAACTGAATGGGTTCCGTCTCAGGTGCTGGATCAAAATACCTGTCTTCCCTCTTGTGTCCCAGAAGGACCGGCAGGATTTGGAACGACAGTAGATGTATTTGGAGTATCCTGGACATTTGAAAAAGGAATGCCGGGACCAATGGTTACAGTGGGAACCAAGCTTCTGGAAGATATTAGTGACTGGAAAGAAGTTGTAAAATTTCCGGATCCGAAAACTTATGACTGGGAAGGCGGAGCAGCGCGGGATACTGCAAATTGGGACAGAGAAAATAAGATCCAGAGCGTTATTATAGTAGATGGACTGTTTGAACAGCTCCATGCGATGACCGGAATAGAGGATGCATTGTGTTATCTTTTGACGGATGAAGAAGAAACGGAGGCACTTCTTACAGCAATTGCAGATTATCGCATTGAAGAAGTAAAGCTGATTGCAAAATACTATAAGCCGGATAAGATTCAGATGCATGATGATTATGGCAGCAATAACCGGATGTTTATGTCACTGGATACGTGGAGAGCAATGATCAAGCCTCAGCTGAAAAGGATTATTGACGAGGTTCACGCTCAGGGAATGCTGTATGAACATCATTCCTGCGGATATGTGGCACCAATGATAGAAGATTTTATTGAACTGGGGATTGACGGATTAAATCCACTTCAGCTTACCAATAATCCATATGAACTCAAGAAAAAATACGGTGACAGGCTTTGTTTTGTGGGAGGATTTGATAATCAGGGTATTCTGGATCGAGAAGGAGCAACATATCAGGAACGATATGATGAAATCATGTATCGTATCAAATTGATGGCACCGGGAGGCGGCTGGGTTGCACATCCAACTATGATTGATCCGACGATCAGTGGTCCGCTGATTGATGCGCTTTATGAATACAATGAACCTCTTTGGGAAAAAGCCGGATATAATCCACCACCAAAACCAGGATCTTTAAAAAAGACTGTGTACGCACAGGCAGATACCGAAAAAACAAAATAAAATCAGGGAAAAGGGCTTTCGCATCAGAAAAGCCCTTTTTTCAAAAGAGAAAGGAAGATACGAATATGCTGACAATGAGAGAAAATATGATGGCTGTATTGCATGGTGAACAACCGGATTATTATGGCGATTTTATGCCATCGCTGGATTTTGTATTGGACCCGGTATTTATGCGTGATCGAATTCCGCAGGATGGAAAAATTCACTATGATGCATGGGGAACTGCATATTGTTTTCAACCTGGGGCACCGGGAGCGCATCCGGTTGTAAATGATGAAACAGCGGTGATAAAAGATATTGAAAATTGGGAAAAAGAATTAAAAGTTCCGACATTGAAAGATTTAGACTGGAGTGCAGCAGAAGCCAAGGAAAAAGATGTAAACCGAAAGGAAAAATTTTGTGCATTATTTTGTTCAGGTGGTATTTTCGAACGCACCCATCATCTGATGGGCATGCAAAATGCATTTATCAATTATATGGAATATGAAGATGAGATGGCGGCTATTTTAAGAAAAATTGCAGATTACAAGATTGAATATTTGCATTTGGCAGGGAAACATCTTCATCCGGATGTAGTATTTTATCACGATGACTGGGGATCCAAACAAAATGTATTTCTTCCACCGGAACTTTGGAGAAGACTGATAAAACCTCTTCACAAAGAAATTATACAGGCAGCACATGATGAAGGCATTATGTTCATTCATCATGCAGACTGTATCTGTCAGCCGTTAGTTGAAGATATGGTAGAAATTGGCATTGATATTTGGCAGGGTACAATTCCGCAGAATGATATTGTAGAAATTCAAAGAGTGACGAAAGGAAAACTCCCGATGATCGGTGGTGTTGACGGCCCGAAAATTGATATTGAGCATATCACGGAAGAAGAAATTCGGGCAGAAGTACGCAGAGCCTTTGATGAATATATACCAGGCGGACCATTCTTCCCTTCAATTGCAAATGGGTGTTGTTTCCGAAAATGGAATAATGATATTTATCTGGACGAACTGAAAAAATATGGTTATCAATACGCGCAGGAACATCCTGTAAAATAATTTACGTCATTGACAAATTTAAGGAAACAAGGTATAGTATGAACTATCCACGCAGCCGGGGAGATAGCGGTGCCCTGTACCTGCAATCCGCTATAGCAGGGGTGATACCAATCCGAGGGTTTTAGGCTGTGGAGCTGCCCTTTATAAGTGGCGTTGACGTCTGGGTCTTGCACAACAGGAATCTGTGAACCGTGTCAGGTCAGGAATGGAGCAGCACTAAGCAGAAGCTCTTGTGTGATGCGAGGGTGCCTGGATCGAGTTAACTGTAAAGGTAACGTCCATGGCCGGAATTCGAAGTGCGGTGCGTGGTTAAAAAACAGAGTTTATGTATGATTTGTAAGAATATGGATCATACATAAACTCTGTTTTTCTGAGTAATGAATTTCTGAACATATGAACATTCGTAGAAAGGAAGGATAGAAAATGGTAATAGATTGTGTATTAGATGCGCTTCATGATAGTGTGAAATTGGTTCCGTTTCTGCTTCTGACTTATTTTCTGATGGAAGAACTGGAACATCATACCGGAGGAAAAGCACAGCAGAGAATCCGACAGGCAGGGAGCTTGGGACCTTTATGGGGGAGTATCTTAGGTGTACTTCCACAATGTGGATTTTCAGCAGCGGCATCCAGTCTATATGCAGGACGCGTAATTACAATAGGAACATTATTTTCCATCTATCTGTCTACTTCAGATGAGATGCTGCCGATTTTTCTTTCTGAAAA
>CAKRON010000047.1 GCA_934373455.1 uncultured Marvinbryantia sp. | reverse complement strand
TTGACAGCACTGGCATTTTTAATTATTTTGTTCATTATTTAGTTATCAAGGTTCCTAGACTTAAGTTGATGACATTGAGTGTGCACTCCTCCTTTTGCATAGAGGAAACTGACTTATTTGTCCATATACATTCTCTTTTCGTCCCTCTATGCTTTTTTATTCATTTGACTTGGAAAGCATAGATTTCTGAAATGTGATTTGATTTACAGACAGTGCCTTGCACTTTAAATGGTGAAATGTATGCTTTTATTCTATTTTATATATTTGTTTCTTATATGTCAATTATTTTTCACTTTTTATTTTAGCTATGGTATCTTTTTGTATATAATAATTTAGTGCTTCAAATCTATACATTCGTGTTAATGGATTTCTCGTATATAGCGGTTGGTTTATTTGTTTTCCTAATAAAAAATGGAATTGGCATATTTTACCAATTCCACGTTTTTTTATCTCTTAAATCAAATCTATCTTTGTTAATTTTCTATAAATAGACCGGCATTTTCTTCCCTACTGCACCTTCACTTCTCCGGCCAGTACTTTCTTATAATCTTCATAATTTTTCTTTAGCAGTTCCGGTGTATTTAACTCATACGGACATTTCTTTTTGCACTTGCCGCATTGCAGACATCCTTCAATTTTACGCATCTCTTCCTGCATCTGCGGTGTCAGCCAGGCTTCAGACGGTGCACGGCGGAGCATCAGAGACATTCTCGCACAGGTGTTGATCTCGATTCCTGCAGGACATGGCATACAGTATCCGCATCCGCGACAGAAATCTCCAGTCAGTTCTTTCTGTTCTTTTTCTATGTACGCAGTCAGTTCCTGTGTCATGGATGGCGTATTCTCCATGTAACTAAGCCATTCTTCCAACTCTGTTTCCTTCTGGATTCCCCAGATTGGAAGTACATTATCGTACTGAGTCATAAATGCCATTGCAGCTTCTGAACGGTTAATCAGCCCACCTGCAAGTCCTTTCATAGCAATAAATCCCATGTTTTTTTCTTTGCATGCTTTTACAAGCGCCAGTTCTCTCTCGGATGAAAGATAACTAAACGGATACTGCAAAGTCTCATACAGACCACTTTCTATAATTTCCTCAGCGACTCCTAATTTATGAGCCGTAATACCGATATGACGAATTTTTCCTTCTTCTTTTGCCTTTACCAGACACTCATACATTCCTGTTCCATCTCCCGGACGATAGCACTGTGGTACACAGTGAAGCTGATAAATGTCGATATAATCCGTGCGCAGATTCTTTAAAGAAATTTCCAGTTCTTTCCAGAATTCTTCCGGTGTCTTAGCAGCTGTCTTAGTGGCAATGAATACCTTCTCTCTCATGCCATCAAAAGCTTCTCCCACCTTTACTTCACTGTCACTGTAAGCCCTTGCAGTGTCAAAAAAACGCATACCGCCCTCATAGGCTCTGCGCAGCAATTTCACTGCATAATCCTGACAGACACGCTGTATCGGCAACGCGCCAAATGCATTCTGAGGTACGGTAATACCTGTTTTTCCTAATGTAATCTGATTCATCCTATTTCTCCTCCTCTTGGGTAATTGTTGTACATCTCATGATCCCAGCTTCATTCTTAATAAGCATCCTTTTTATATTCTCTTATTCTACCATACCATTCTTTGATTTACAAATCATCTTATTTCCATACGTCTTGTGAGCATCAACTTGTATATCGAAACGTGCGCCGCTAGGCGCACATTCAGAAAAAGCAGTGATTCCGTAATTAATACAAAATCACTGCTTTCTCTCATTTTTTGGTGTTACTCCCCTTTATTAGATATGAATGGATTCACTCCAGTCATCTTCATCATATCCAAAGTCAAAATCATCACTCGCATTATGCTTTGTATATCCGCCAAGCATCGCATGATAATGTTCTTCCTGTGTAAGTTCTTCTGCATCATCATCTGGCATTGGACTTTCCAATAATGTTCCACCGATTCTCTGAAGTGGTGCCCACCAGTTCGTTGTCAGAAGCTGGTCTGCCGGCACATCTCTTCTTCTTGTCGGAATCAGAAAATCTTTCATCTCCGGATGCTCCATCATCTGCACCATATCTGTGCGGAAATCTTTTCCTACATACTCAAAACTCATAAGAATCATATCATTTAAAGAAAAATAAAACTGCTTTCTCATGCCATGCATCCACATGATCTGCTGAATTCTCTCAGGTGGATTTAAATGTGATTCCAGATATGCTTCTCTTTCTTCCGGCACTACATAAATGATCTCTTCTACTCTGCGTGCCTGTTTCTTCTTTTCATTTGCCATTGCAACATTCCCCCTGCGTGTTTTTGCATGCCCTCATTATATTGTGGTATACACTATTTTGCAAGAAAAATAATACATTTTTTTGTTTATTTTGTCCATTTTTTCTCTGTGCCATTGCATCATTTTGTGCATCATGTATGTTATGTATGAGGTTTTCGTTTTCTTTCCATCACTCTGTACGAAGTCTGTTCACAATTCGTTTTTTGCTTTACTGTACAACCATATTTTTTTCTGTTAAAATAAACCAAGATAAAAAAATAGTCGAAAGCGAGGTCCGAAGTTATGAAACTTACCATCTTAGGTACCGGTAATGCCATGGTTACCAAATGTTACAATACCTGTTTTGCCATAGAAGATCAGGGACAGTATTTTCTGGTAGACGGTGGAGGCGGCAACACTATTATGAAGCAATTGAAAAAAGCCGACATTGACTGGAAAGAAATTACCGACATATTTGTTACTCATAAACATATCGATCATATCCTTGGTATTATCTGGATTATGCGTCTGTTTGGTCAGAATATTGCTGAAAAAGGTCTGGAGCGGGAATTACATATTTATGGTCATGAGGAAGTCATTCATATTCTTCATTCCATGGCAGAATTACTTCTTCAGAAGAAACACTGTGCCGCCATCGGAAATCAGATCCATATGATAAAAGTAAAAGATGGGGAAAGTAAAGAAATTCTCGGACATAAAGTCACATTTTTCGATATCCAGTCTACAAAAGCAAAGCAATTTGGATTCTCTATGGATCTTGGAAATCATGAAAAACTCACCTGCTGCGGAGATGAACCTTTTAATCCATGCGAAGAGACTTATGCCAAAGACAGCAAATGGCTTCTTCACGAAGCATTTTGCCTTTATGGACAGGCAGACAAATATCAGCCATATAAAAAACATCACTCTACCGTGAAAGATGCCTGCGAATTGGCTGAATCTCTGAACATCCAGAATCTGATCTTATATCATACAGAGGATGCCACTCTGGAACATCGAAAAGAATTGTATACAGAAGAAGGCTCCATGTATTACCATGGAACCCTCTACGTGCCAGATGATCTGGATGAATTTGAACTATAACAACTGCTTAATATGATATAGGTAGCTCCAATAATCGTCTTTCAGCGGTGGAATCAGTATGCCAGCCTGCATCAGCATTTCACCGCTGTATATTTTTCCACTTTCTTCCAGAACATACTTTGCATCTGGAATCAAATTTTCCCACCGAACACTCTCTGTACTTCATCATACACAATTGCCATTTTTTCTTGCCTCTTCTGCCAGCAGTCTGTTCCGCTCATTCATCGGTCCATACTCCTGGATACAGCAAATCACTTTTTTACATTTCAGCATGACACTTCTTGCTTTCTGATAGGTCTCTTCACTGATTTCACAAAACGCTTTTTCTGTAATCACTTCAGATGCCAGTGCTTTTGCCACCTGACAGTCTACATCATTTTCGTGAAGCACTCCCGCAGCAAATGGAATACCTTTTCTCTGCAGTTTCCGAAAGATCGGAATTCCACTTCCATTTCCTCCGATTACGAAAACCTCCGGTTCCCCCTTCGCCGGTTCTAATTCCAGACAGCCAAAAGCTGCATTATAACTTCCCTTTGTCACGCCATACAGATTTTTGATGTAATCTGATGTAAAGATATCTTCCGGCTCCCCATATCGTTCAATTCTGCTTCCATGAACACAAATAACCTGATCAGAAATTTTCTGCGCCAGATCCAGTTCATGAAGAGACATGATCACTGCCACATTCTTTTGCTGCACCATATCTTTCAATATCGTCAGCAATTCCAACTTATGCCGAATATCTAAAAAAGATGTCGGTTCATCCAGAATAATAATTTCCGGTTCCTGACAGATTGCTCTTGCCAGCAAAACTCTTTGCCTCTGCCCGTCACTGATTGCGGAAAAATCACAATCAGCCAGTTCCGATGCATGTACCAGCTCCATAGCTTCCCGTACCTTCTGATGATCTTCCTCACTTAAGATTCCCAGTCTTCCTGTATAGGGATATCTTCCGGTATTTACCACATCTTCACAAGTCATCAATTCCGGTTTTATCCGCTCTGTCAGAACAACCGCCATTTTCTTTGCTGTATCTTTCTCTGACATTTCTTTTATGGATTTCTGGTCAATATATACTGTTCCGGCAACCAGTGACAGCTGCCGTGTAATACTTTTCAAAATTGTAGATTTCCCGGCTCCGTTCGGGCCAATCAGAGTCAGTATCTCACCCTTCTTCAGCCGGATTTCAATATCTTTAATCAGTGGAACTCCATTATATCCCACTGTCATTTTATCTGTGTATACAAAATATTCACTCATCGCTGCTTCCTCACCATCATGTATATGACTATCGGTGCTCCAAACACTGCCGTTACAGAACTGATCGACAGTTCTGTCGGTGCAAATACGGTCCTTGCAATCAGATCGCAAAACAGGCAGAATACTGCCCCACCCAGAAAACATCCCGGAATCACCAAGATCGGTTTTGCTGTCTTCATCAGAGATTTCACCAGATGTGGAACTGCAATACCCACAAAAGAGATCGGACCTGCGTAAGCAGTTACCGTTGCAGACAAAATACTGGACAATAAAATCAGGCTGACACGAAATGCTTTGATATTTACACCCATATTCTGTGCATAATTTTCTCCCATCTGATAAGCACTGATTGGCTTGGACATCAAAAATGCCAATGCGAGAGAAATCAGCACCACCACAGAACAAACCTGTACATTTCCCCAGGTCGTTCCCGAAAAGCTTCCCATAGACCAGTTATGGAGATTTACAATATTGGAATCATCTGCAAAAGTGACCACAAAATCAGTGATCGCCGAACAAATATACCCTATCATGACACCACAGATTACCAGCATAGACATTCTCTTTACTTTTCTGGAAACCAGAAGAATGAATCCCATGGAAATCATGGATCCCACAAAGGCTGCCAGGATCATAATTGCTGACCCCGACGCCATCCCCCTGCTTAACATAAATATCATTACCAGAGAGACTACCAGCTTCGCTCCGGAAGAAATCCCCAGAACGAACGGTCCTGCAATAGGATTGCCAAAAAAAGTCTGTAACAAAAATCCTGATACTGACAGTGCTCCACCCAGCAATACAGCTGCCAGAATACGTGGCAGACGAATCTGCCACACAATATTATATGCGGTCTGTTCTCCTGTTTTCTTTACAATAATGTCAAATATTTCCTGCACAGACAAATGTACACTGCCCGCATTAATGTTCCAGACGAACAGACACAACAATGCAATCGCTAATATGATAAATGATATGGTGTAACGAATACGTGCTTTTTTTTTCATTTTACCGGATCCTTTCTATGAAAGACGATGCATATAAGTTAACTGTGAAAGCTCCGGATCATCACTGGTAAGCATCGTATGCATATCTGTAATCATAGTAGATATACCAGTTGTCTCCTGAAACAGACTCTTTTGTGTACACCACACATTTCCGTTCTTTACTGCTTTAAAATCAGACAGCAGACTACTTTTCGCCAGTAATTCATCCAGAGAATGCAGTTCACTTTCTATGGTACTGTTATAGATAATATAATCTGCATCACAGGCTCCGGCATAGAAATCTTCCATCTGCATATTCATAGTAGACAGCGCATTGTCATTTCCAAGATTCTGGAAAATATAATGTCCGCCAGCCAGTTCGATCATCTTTGATATATAATCTCCTGTCTTTCGTACTGTCACATATCCGTTGGAATTAATAGAGAAGAACGCCACTGTTTTTCCTGTATTCTCAGCTCCCAGTACATCAGACAGCATATCCGTCTGACTTTTCAGATATTCTTCTGCTTCCTCTTCCTTATCCAAAAGAACGGCATACAGTTTGATCCATTCCATCCTTCCAAGCGGATCACTTTCATAACTGGAGTGTTCCACTAACACCGGTATACCAAACTCTTCCAGTTTTTCTCTTACATCAGGCGAGTGATAAATCATGGTAGATTCAATTGCAAGATCGCATCCTTTTGACAGAATCAGTTCATAATCCGGTGCACTGTATTTTCCGGCATACGTCATGCTTCCATTTTCCAGTGCCTCTTTTGCCTCATCGATGTACCATCCATTTACATCTGTTCCGGACAGCGTAATGCTGCCAATCCCATCAATGGCACGGAATAGATCCATCGCAGAAGTAGCCACCAGATAAATCTGATCCAAAGGCTGTTGTAATACGGTAATACTTTTATCCAGTCCATCCGGTACAGATGCTCCTTCCGGCACCACCAGATATTCTCCTTCTTCCGCAATCGTAATTACCGCATAATCATCATTGTAATAATCCACAGCAAATTGCGTTGCATAATCCAATTCCATACTATGATCATACGTCAGCCCTGGGATCTGTGGTATTTCATGTTCTAATCCATCTTTGTTTCCGGAATCATCTGCCTCTTCGGATGTATTTTCTGTTGTCGCTGATTCACTGTTCACTTCAGTTTCTGTCTCTGATGCTGCTTCCGCAGAAGTGCTTTCTTCTTTATTTTTCAACGTCGAAGAATCCAGCACAATCTCATATGCGATCTCATGCGGTTCACTCATGGCCACCGTATCTGCAATTACCTGGCAGCCTGCATCAAAACCTTTCAACGGTATTGAAAAAGCAGAATTTCCATCTGTATTCACCGGCTCATATTTTTCCCCATCCACAAGCATATAATCATAATAAGGGCTACTAAACTCTATAAGCGCTGTCATCTCTGCATTCTTTACCGTCAGGGTTACCGGAGATGTTATGGACGCTCTGCCGCTTCCCCCTTCCAGATGCCCTTCTGCAGTATACTCTCCATCTGCCAGATTTAGCTGCTGCGGTGTGACCAGATCTTTTTTTTCTGCCTCTGATGTAGCTTCCGTCTGTACATTTTCTGTTGCACATCCGCTCATCGGCAGTGCACCTGCTGTAAACAAAACTGCTGCTGCCACTGCCATTTTTTGAAATTTCCTCATTTTCACTCGCCGTCCTTTTTCAAAAATATCTCATCCTTCTTTTTCTTCCTGTTCCAGAAGACGTAAGGATAAATTCAAATAAAATATTTCATCCGGATCTTCCAGTCCTGACTGCAGCACTGCTTTGATTTTCTCCAGCCTGTACAGGAATGTACTTCGATGGATAAACATTTCATTCGCTGTCTGTGTCGCATTCAGATTCTGCTCCAGATAAGTTCTGAGTGTAAGCATATATTCCGAATGATGTATTTCATCTAATTTCTTCAATTCCAGCAGCCGCTCATGACAAAGCATAGATGCCGGAAGTTTTTTTGTCGTCTGCTCCAGAATATAAGTAAGCACAATTTGATCAAACTTATGAATCCATACATATGGTTTCTTCCTGCTTCCTACTTCCAGAGCTATTTTAGCCTGCAGATATTGTCTCCGCAGATTCATATGACCTGTCATAGATCTGCTGTAACCAGCTTTCAGGTAACTGTCGCGAATAAAATAGATCAATTCCGCTTCTATTTCTTCTTCGCTCTGTCCCGCCTTTGATAAATTAAAGAAACATACGATTTCCTGATGTACCTGAAAACTGCTGGAATTCGGAAACTGCTTTTTTATATATTTACAGATAGTTCCTACTGTATGCTCCTTGTCACCTCCGGCGGTCTGAAGTACCAGACAAAAATAATCCTGCCTCGGACTCCATCCCAATGCGGAAAGCCGATTGCTCATGGTCAGGTAATCTGCCGTCCGGTCTGTAATAATAATTCTGCACACATCATCCAGATCATCTTTTTCCTGAAATGACGGTTCATGAAGAATAATATACTCCAGATAGGATGCCAGCTGAAACAGCAGACATTTATCCCCATCTGTCAACTTTTTATGTGATTCCAGAACTACTACCCTGTGAGTCGCTTCACCTTTTGTCCACAGATTCATACTAAGCATTCTGCAGCCATTGATAAAAGCCGGCAGCATCATCGGCACTTCTGAATCCAATGATTTCTTATAGGTCTCATCCTGAATAAATGCATTCATATATTCCAGATTCACAAGCTGATCTTTAAACAGCTTTGTTTCTGCATTCATTCCCCCCACTCTGCTTTCTGCAGTTAAGGTAAAATCCATTCCCATCACCACGATAGGATTCTCAAACATTTCTGCTGATAATTTTAATGCTCTCTGTATGGATCCGCTCTGGAGCACCAGGGTATTGAGTTGATCTACCCAGTCATCACATCGATCATATATTCTCTGAATCGTATTCAGTACTTCTGCTGCCGATACACTGGCATTCAGCTTTATATATGGTCCTTCCAGTTCCTTTACAGCCTGTTCTTCCTTCTCCCATTCAGTCAGAACAAACAAAGTATCGCTCCAGTCGCATACTTCTTTCCTCGCATGAGCTATTTTCAGCATCTGCTTTAAATAAGCTCCTGTTAAAACACAGACACGTCCCTTCATCGGTACACTGTCTCTTGTCATCAAAAATGGTCTGAAATATTCATCATCACCGCATGTCTTTTTTCTGCCTACAACTTCATAACGCTCCTGCAGACGGTCTGCCAGGTATGCACTTGATAATTTCAATTTTCTGCCTCCTTAGGATTGTTTTCTACCAGTTTCTTCGCCAGCATTGCACAATCTAACGCAGTCTCTGTATACGCATCCGCTCCCATTTGTTCTGCCAGTTCCTCTGTCACTGCACCGCCGCCTACCAGAATTTTATACTTCCGTTTACTGTTACTTCGTAAGCGTTTCACCACATGTGTCATTTCCGGAAGGGATGTGTTCAAAAGCGAGGAAAGACATACAATTGATACATCCGGATTTTCCCGTATTGCTTTCAAAAATTGTTTCTCTGAAATATCCACACCTAAATCAATGACTTCAAATCCGGCGCTCCGAAACATAATCGCCACCAGATTCTTTCCTACATCATGCAAATCTCCCTCTACAGTACCCAGAATCACTTTTCCGATTTTTTTCTGTGGATAATTCGTATCATCAGATTCTATTATTTCGAAGCCTTTTCGAATGCATCTGGCTGCTGATAATATCTTCGGTATGTCGCTGTCTTCATTTTTAAAGAACTCACTTACGTCTCTCATTGCCGGAAGCATCGCATCTTCCACTACCTCTCTTGATGCGATTCCTGATTCCAGTGCATTCGTTACCAGATCTTTCGTTTCCTGCGGATGTCCATGCTTAATTGCCTGACGAATCTGTTCTAATTGTTCTTTCATTTGTTGTTTTCACTTCTCCTCAATCTATGATTCCACTATTCCAGCAAAAAGCAGCTAGTATATGCTATCGTACATGGTCCATAGTAATATTCCATATGATTTGCCTTACATACCTGTGTCACCAGCATTCCATATGCTTCCATCGAAGCAAATGCTTCATCCGGAAAACGGCATGGTGCATCTGGATAAGTACAGACTTTACACTTTACGCAGCTTCCGGCGCTGATCGGACGCATCTTTGGATATTTCTTTCTCAATTCTTTTTCCAGACTGAAAAAGTGCTCTTTATGAAGCGCCTCTGTCTCCATCATCGTCTCTCCATCCAGTTCGTCTTCCAATTCACCTACCGTCTGTACAATAATTCCATGCTGATAACCGTCGATAATCTTCTGACATTCTTCCAGACTTCCGCATCCAGGAGGACAACTCCAGCATTTTCCATATCTGTGACAAGTATTGCTTTCACACATTTTCCGTACTTCAGACATTAACTCTATTGTACTGCACTCAAGCGGTGCAACATGGGTAAACCCATGCTGCTTGCCTGTTTCTTCCAATTCTTTATAATTCAGCATCATTATTCCTCCTCTGGAAATGCAAGTTCATCTACAAATGTATCCTGGAACTCTGCGGATGCAGCTAATTCCAAAAACTGAATACCTTTTACCAGTTTATCTGTTATTTCCAGTTCATCTGTATTCAAAAGGGCAATCTTAGCGCCTTCCCCTGCTGCATTTCCCACCGGACTCACTCGTTTTTCCAATTCCGGAGGAAGAAGTCCAATGGCGCAGGCACTGGCTGGATTCATATAATTTCCAAATGCTCCTGCAATATATACTTTTTCAATATCATTTTCTGTAATCCCAAGCTCTTTCATCAAAAGCTGTATACCTGCTGCAATGGCAGCTTTTGCCAGCTGTACTTCTCGTACATCCTTCTGACTTAGATAGACTCCTGTATCATTTCCTGCCTTTTCAGGCGGCACTAATACAAAAATACTTTCATTTTCCTGTCCACTTTCCAGATGTCCCATTTCATCAATCAAGCCTGCATGATACATCTGTGCAACCATATCAATCAGACCGGAACCGCAAATTCCTACTGCCGGTTTGTTATCTACAGTTGTATAGTTCCATTGTCCATTCTCAAATGACACATGATCTACTGCTCCGGCTGCCCCTCGCATTCCGCACTCAATCTTAGCGCCTTCAAATGCAGGACCTGCCGCTGTAGAACAAGTAACCATCTTCTCTTTATTTCCCAATACCATTTCACCGTTTGTACCAATATCTATCATCAGGGAAATTTCATCTTTTTGATCCTGACGCAGTGCCAGAAGACATCCACAAGTATCTGCTCCTACATATCCGGCAATATCCGGCAACATCAAAAGCTGTGCCTGCGGATGGATATGCAAGCCATACTCTCTTGCCTTTACGGTTAATCGCTGACTAAATGCCGGGTTATATGGTGCATGAACCAGTGATCCCGGTGAAATACTCAGAAACAGATGATGCATACAAGTATTTCCCACAATGCTCACCTGATAAATATCTTCCGGTTCTGCATTTATTTTCATCGCAAGCTTATGCAGCAACTCATCTATCGCTGTCTGTATACAGTCACTGAGTACCTGCACGCCATGTTCCAGTGCATAGTTTGCTCTCATAATGACATCTGCGCCATATTGAGCCTGCGGATTCATGCGGCTTTCGATGGCACATACTTTACCAGTTTTTCCATTCATCAGATAACCAACTACTGTCGTTGTTCCAATATCAAAAGCTGCCATATAAATATTCGGCTCTTCCTTTTTCAGCTCCAGGATCTCATCTCTGGTATGCACTGCAAACCATTCTTCTGCTTCTTTTCTCTTCTCATAAAGAGAGGATGCAAGCAAAAGATTCGGCTGCACACTCGGCATCTCCATTCCGGATGCCATTCGCACTTCTGCCACTAGCCGTTCCCAGTCTGAACGATTATCCCCGGCTATTGCTTTCTCCAGTTTCACAGGATGTACAAAAATTCCCGGTTTAAATGTCACTGGTCGATTTAATCCTTCTGTCAAAATCTCATGCCGCTGTTCTGATATCAGCGTATTTATTTCCATATCTCCCTGTACCGGCGTCTGGCAGGCTTTTACAATCTGTCCATTCGCTTTTACCAGACATTTTCCGCATTTTCCCTGACCGCCGCAAGGTGCATCCGGTTCCAGTCCCGCCTGTATTTCAGCCTCTAAAATCATTGTTCCATCCGGTACATGTATTCTCTTATTCTCTCTTACAAATGTAATAACACCCATAGTTACCTTCTCTACCCCCGCTCTGTCTGAGACTCTCAAATGAGTCTTTTTCTATTTGGTATTATAGCAAAAAAACAGACACTCTACAATGAGTGTCTGTTCCGTTTTTACTTATATTAAGACCTAATTCTTATGCATTAGCAAGCTTTTTAGCAAGTGTAGCTGCAGAAGCTGCATCTTCTGAATATCCGTCTGCACCGATTTCATCAGCGAATTCCTGTGTAATAGGAGCTCCACCAACCATGATCTTAACATCATTTCTGAAGTCTTCTGCTGCAACTGCTGCAACTGTATCTTTCAGAGATGGCATAGTTGTTGTTAACAGAGCAGACAGTGCGATGATCTTAGTGTCTGGGTTTTCTCTGTAGCATTCGATAACTTTTGAAGCTGGTACGTCAACGCCAAGGTCGATTACTTCAAAACCAGCAGATTCGATCATCATACCAACCAGGTTCTTTCCGATATCATGAAGGTCACCAGCAACTGTTGCAAGGATTACTTTTCCGTTAGATCCTGTAGATCCTGAAGAAAGATGTGGTTTCAGAACTTCAACACCTTTTTTCATAGCACGTGCTGCAACAAGCATTTCTGGAACGAAGATTTCTCCGTTTTTGAATTTTTCACCAACAACTGCCATTGCATCGATCATACCTTTGTTCAGGATTTCTGTTGGATCACATCCGGAATCCAGAGCGTCCTGTACTGCTGCGCCTACTAATTTTGCTTTACCTTTTTCTACTAATTCAGCTACTTCGTTAACTGATCCCATAATTCATACCTCCTAAAATATTTCTTGGGTGTTTGTTTTGATTTATTTATGAAAAGTTTCCGCAAACTTTTTCATGCTGTTTATGTAATTCCTGTATCTGCGATTATTTCTTAACCGGTCCGATACGTCCTTCTCTGTATGCTGTGATATATTCCATACAGTAATCGTCTTCTCCAAGCAAAGCTTCTGTTGCATAGATCAGACCCATCATATCTCTGTTACATGGATCAAGAATTCCACTGTCCAGACCATAGTTCATAGCTAATACTGTGAAACCATAGTTTACAAGTTTACGAACAGGTAAGTTGAAAGAAATGTTACTTACTGCTGCTGTAATGTGGATAGTTGGGTACTGCTTACGAATAGTAGAAATTACTTCGATATTCATAGCGATACCATCTTCAGATGTACAAAGCATCTCAACCAGTGGGTCAATGTGAATACGGTTTGGTGCAATACCATATTCTTTTGCTTTTGCCATAATTGTATCAAATACTTTCAGACGATCTGCTGCACATTTCGGGATACCTGTATCATCACTAAGCAGTGCAATAACCTGCCATTTTTCATTACCTGGTTTTACCATCTCTGGGAAGATCTTGTCGATCTTGTCTCCTTCTCCTGATACGGAGTTGAAGATACCTGGTTTGTTACAGAATTTATATGCTTCAATCAGTACATCAGGGCTAGGACTGTCAACAGAAATTGGAAGATCTGTTACTTCCTGGATGCATTCGATCATCCATTTTAATGTTTCAACTTCTTCTGCTTCTGGTACAGATGCACAACAGTCAATAAATGTTGCTCCAGCTTCTGTCTGTGCGATTGCTCTCTGTTTAATAAAATCCGCATCTCTCTTTGCAATTGCTTCTGCTACAGATGGGATGGATCCATTGATTTTTTCACCAATAACGATCATTTTGCTCTCCTCCAATTACATGATATAAGTTTGATTCTTTTATGAATCTCAACACTCTATAGACATTCTAACAAATTTTTCCAGAAAAACAAGCCACATTTTCTGTCATATTTCGTCCATTTTTCCTACACTTTGTAGGAGCAGTTTGCTACCTAATGAATGATAATTTTTTAACATCACTATTTTCGAAGCTTTGGTCCAAGATTTCCCGCTTTATAATGCCGGCGGCACAATGCTACATAATCATCATTGGCTCCCAGGAATACCTGTGCCCCCTCTTTTATAATTTCACCTTTTTCATTAAATCGGGTATTGCAGCTTGCCCCATCTCCACACCAGCAGACCGTCTTCAGTTCTTCTATGACATCAGCCCATGCCAGCAGCCACAGACTTCCCTCAAAAGGTTCTCTTCTGAAATCTGTCCGCAGTCCATAACAGATCACCGGTATATTCAGATCATCCACAATATGTTCAAAAAATTCAATATCTGACTTTTTGCAAAACTGTGCTTCATCAACTACTACACAATCATATATCCGGATTTCTTCGTCTGACATCTTTATCAGATCTTCTACATATTTGCATGCCTGCTCCAATCCGATACGGCTTCGCACGACGCCTTCATCTCTTGTATCCAGCTGTGGTTTTACCAAAAGGGCATTCTTCCCTCTTTCATAATAATTATACACTACCATCAGAGCATTGGCTGTCTTGGAACTTCCCATAGCACCATGCCGAAAATATAACTTTGCCATAATATTCTCCATCTTTTTTATTTGCTCGTTTCATCATAACATACTCTTCGCCATTTTATAAGCCCATACCAACTCATACATTGACAATTTCTTCTTTATAATAGTATATTTTTACTATCATACATTTAAAAATGCGAAGAAGGTAATGATTCAAGGAGGTAACATCCATGACTGAGCAGGAAATCCGCTGTATCATCGACGGGCAGCGTAATTTTTTTCTTACAGGAAATACTTTGGATATTGATTTTCGTATCCAGTCTCTTCAGAAATTAAAATCCTATATCCTGAAATATGAAGCAGAAATCCATGCTGCTATACAGAAAGATCTTGGGAAAAGTGAATTTGAAAGTTATATGTGCGAAACAGGACTGACTTTGACAGAAATCAGCTATATGTTAAAACATATCCGTTCCTTTGCAAAAGAAAAACGTGTTTCTACTCCTCTGGCGCAGTTTCATTCCAGAAGTTTTCGCAAGCCTTCCCCGCATGGTGTCGTCCTGATCATGAGTCCATGGAATTACCCTTTCCTGCTGACCATTGAACCACTGGTAGATGCTATTGCCGCCGGCAACACGGTTGTCCTCAAGCCAAGTGCTTATTCACCAAATACCAGCCATGTTATATACCGAATGATCAGCGAGTGTTTTGCACCGGAATATGTGTCCGTTATTACCGGAGGACGTGCCGAAAACACTTGCCTGCTGAATGAACATTTTGATTATATTTTCTTTACCGGAAGCCAGGGAGTCGGTAAAGAGGTTATGAAAAAAGCTGCGGAACATCTGACCCCCGTCACTCTGGAACTGGGTGGAAAAAGTCCATGTATTGTGGAAAAGAGCGCCAATTTAAAACTGGCAGCCAAAAGAATTGTATTTGGAAAATATCTGAATTGTGGTCAGACTTGTGTGGCACCTGATTATATATACTGTGATGCTTCTGTCAAAGATGTGTTATTAAAAGAAATCCGTCACCAGATTCGCAGACAGTTTGGTAAAACTCCTCTGAATAATCCAAACTATGGAAAAATTGTCAATGAAAAACATTTCCAGCGTATCTGCAGTCTGATAGATCCTGCAAAAATCGTTATCGGAGGAGAAACAAATTCCAATCGTCTTCAGATTGCGCCTACGGTTATGGATTTCGTCACTTTCGAGGATACTGTCATGGGACAGGAGATCTTTGGTCCGGTTCTTCCGATCCTGACCTATCGTTCTCTGGATGAAGCAATCAGCCAGATACAATCTATGCCACATCCTCTGGCATTGTATTTATTTACCTCCGATCAGTCGGTCGCTCAGAAAGTGACCTCCAGATGCAACTTTGGCGGCGGCTGCATCAATGACACTATCATTCATTTGGCTACCAGCGAAATGGGCTTTGGCGGTTTTGGTGAAAGCGGAATGGGTTCTTATCATGGAAAAGATGGATTCGATACCTTCAGTCACTACAAAAGTATTGTTGACAAAAAAACATGGCTGGATCTGCCAATGAGATACCAGCCATATCGTTCCGTTCATAATAAACTTATCCACATATTTCTAAAATAATACTCTTTTTTTGGGGATTACCGTTACCCGGCAATCCCCTTTTTTGTTTTTTTATTCTATCGGCTCAAAATCTGCTGCGCCATGTTTGCATAATGGACAGATATAATCTACCGGAAGTTCTTCTCCCTCATATATATATCCACACACTTTGCAGACAAATCCTTTTTTCCCTTCTGTCTCTGGCCTTGGCTTTACATTGTTCTGATAGTAGGTATAACTCATAGTTTCCCGGTCACTCATTACCCTTGCCTCTGTTACACTACAGATAAACATACCATGAGTTCCAAGATCTACATACTGTTCCACCTTCAGAGACATAAATGCATTGATATATTTGTCCAGGAATACCAGTCCATTATCGGAACGGTTTACTTTCTGTCCTGCAAACTTATCCACAACTCGTCCGCTCTGAAAACCAAACTGCTGGAATACGGAAAACGGTGCATCTACAGACAGACAGTTTACATTCAGCACCCCTGTCTGTTGGATCACATGATGAGAATAATTGGCTTTATTGATATTGACTGCCACGCGGTTTGGTGTATCTGTCAGCTGTGTTACCGTATTTACAATTAATCCATTGTCTTTCTTTCCATCATTGGATGTTACCACATATAATCCGTAACCAATACGGAATAATGCACTGAGATCATTTTTATTTGCAAGATGGTCATTTTTGGCAATGTATTCTTTGCAGAGTTCTTTTGCCATTGCTTCCAGCTGATCTCTGTTTTCTTCACTGATTGCTGACATGATCGTCACTGTTGTATCCAGCCAGTTGATTTTTTTACATCCGGAAAGGAGATTTTTCATTACTTTGGCTGCCAGCGGCGCCCAGGATCCATTCTCAATCAGACCAACTGTACGGTTCTGGAAATTATGTTCTGCCAGGCGAGTGAGGAAATCATTCATGAATGGATACACACTGGCGTTGTAAGTTGTGGTAGCCAATACCAGTTTACTGTAACGGAAAGAATCGCTGATTGCTGCAGACATATCATCTCTTGCCAGATCATATACAACCACCTTTGGACATCCTTTGCTTTTCAGTTTGTCAGCCAGCAGATTTACCGCATCTTTTGTATGTCCATATACAGATGTGTATGCAATTACAATCCCGTCTTCTTCCGGTGTGTAAGATGACCAGGTATCATATAATCCGATATAATGTCCCAGATCTTCTGTTAATACCGGACCATGGAGCGGACAAATCTTCTCAATATCCAGCGTGCCTGCTACTTTCAGGAGTTTCTGTACCTGTGCACCATATTTTCCCACAATACCGATGAAGTATCTTCTTGCCTCGTCATCCCATGGTTCTTCCACATCCAGTGCACCAAATTTTCCAAAACCATCTGCTGAAAATAATACTTTTTCTGTGCTGTCATACGTTACCATGACTTCCGGCCAGTGAACCATTGGTGCAAACACAAAAGTCAGATTATGCTTGCCAAGAGAAAGGGTTGATCCATTGTCTGCCACCCATTTTTTTCCTTCCAGATCCAGATGGAAGAAATTCTGAATCATACCAAAAGCCTTTTCAGTAGCAACCACTGTAGTATCCGGATATACTTTCAAAAAATTAGCTACATTTGCTGCATGATCCGGTTCCATATGCTGTACAATCAGATAGTCCGGCTTGCGTCCTTCCAATACGCGCTCCAGATTATCCAGCCAGTCATGTAAAAAATTAGCGTCTACCGTATCCATAACTGCAACTTTTTCGTCCAAAATCACATACGAATTGTAAGACATTCCGTTTGGTACTGCATACTGTCCTTCAAACAAATCTACCTGATGATCATTCACTCCTACATATTTGATGCTATCTGTAATCTTCATATCGTGTTCTCCATTTCTTCTTCACAGGAACTATGTTTTCGTTTCTGTATGTAGTATAACCCAATTTGTTATTTTATACTGTTGCAAATGCAACTTTTTTGTTATTTTTTTATCATTTTTTATTTTCCATATAGCATAGACGCAGAGTCCATAATGAACTCTGCGTCTATATGTCTTATATACTTTTTAGGTTTTGGCTGTATTATTTTCAGTGAATACCAAACAGTGTTATTCTGCTTTTTCTGGATTTGAGATGCTGACTACATGATCATACCAGGTACCTTTTGTACCAAGCAGTGCCAGGTTGAATTCTTCATCTACACCAGGAACAGGGATATCAAATCCATACACCTCTTCTGTTTCACCGTCACTATAGGTCACTTCATCTGTGGTTGGCTGAAGCAGTTCGGCACCATCTTTCTGTGCATCTTCTGCTGTTCCGACAAACAGATTTACGATCTTTTTAGATGCAAGGCTGACATGAAATGTCATTTCCCCATCTTTTACTGTTAATGTACCTTTGCCATCGCAGGCTTCATTTGCATGAAACATGCTGCTATCTGTATCAAAATCTGCCAGGTAAGTACCATCTTCCAGTTCGGCTGTTAATTTAGAGTTTTTTTTTCCGTTGCTGCCTCGGTTGTTTCTTCTTCAGATGCCGCTTCTGTAGTCTCTTCTTCCGAAGAAGCTTCTGTGATGGCTTCTGTCGTTTCTTCCTCAGATGCTACTTCCGTGGTCTCTTCGCCGCCAACTTCTGCGATTGCTGCTGCGGTATGATCTACATAGATCTGCTGGATATCTGCGATTTCTCCAAGACCTGCGATCTGGCAGTCTACGCTGTCAAATGCTCCGCTTGCTTCAAACTGGCTCTTCCAGGAATCTTCATCATCCCCTGCCATATCGTTGTTTGCGTGGTCTCCTGCTACTACCATCAGCGGACGAAGAACTACTTTCTTGTATCCTGCTTCTTTCACTGCTTCGATCACTGCTTCGCATGCGGTCTCTTCCGGTTCACCTTCTACTGTTCCGATGAAGACATTGTCATATCCAAGATCATTCATCTGTGCCTGCATCTGGCTGTAGCTTACCTTTGCTGTATGAGATGTTCCATGTCCCATGAACACAAATGCTGTTCCGTCTTCTTTTGCTGCTTCCAGATCATCATATCCTGCATCTTTTACTGCTTCTGCTGTAATGTATTCTGCTACTTTTTCTTTATCATCATTGACTGCCTCTGCGTCAGCTCCAACTTCTCCAAGAAGCGGTTCTGCGATCTCTACAGAATCAAACTTATCTGCATATTCATTAACGGCTTCTGTCAGTTCATCATATTCTGCTCCGTGCATCAGATGGGTTGGCTGTACTACCAGATTCTTTACTCCGTTTTCTACTGCACGGTCCAGTGCCTGCTGCATGTTGTCAATGCATTCACCGTCTCTTGCTTCTACATGGTTGATGATGATCTGTGCTGTGAACGCTCTTCTTACAGACCAGTCCGGATATGCAGCTGCGAGGGCTTTTTCAATTCCTCCGATATCTGCTGTACGGCTGTCATTGAAGGATGTTCCGAAGCTCACTACCAACAGTTCATTTTCGCCAATTTCATCTCCGTTTAATGGATCATCTTTGCTTGCATCACCGGTATCTCTTCCGAAATAATCTGGATCTGCATTTTCACCTTCTACCAGTTCCTTCTGTTCATCTGTCAGTGCATCCCATGCTTCTTTTGCTTCCTTGCACTGTTCATCTGTTTTGTCAGTTCTTTCCTGTACATAAATAGCATCGATCAGGGCTGCCACTTCATCTGCTTTTGCCTGGTCATCATCTGCTGCTTCTTCGCTGGCTACTTCTGTGGTTTCTTCTTCAGATGCTGCTTCACTGACTGCTTCTATGGTTTCTTCTTCAGATGCTGCTTCGCTGACTGCTTCTGTGGTTTCTTCTTCAGATGCTGCTTCGCTGGCTGCTTCTGTGGTTTCTTCTTCAGATGCTGCTTCGCTGACTGCTTCTGTGGTTTCTTCTTCAGATGCTGCTTCTCCGCCGACTTCTGCGATTGCTGCTGCTGCATGGTCTACATAAAGCTGCTGAACATCTGCGATTTCTCCAAGTCCTGCGATCTGGCATTCTACACTGTCA
>CAKRON010000046.1 GCA_934373455.1 uncultured Marvinbryantia sp. | reverse complement strand
CATATATTGTTGTTATTGCAACGCTGGTAACGGTAGTACAGCTGCTGCTTCAGGCATATATTCCATCCTTGTATGATTCACTGGGATTGTATATTCCTCTGATCGTAGTAAACTGTATTATTCTCGGACGTGCAGAGGCCTATGCTTCTAAGGCCACACCGATTCTTGCAGCATGTGATGGTATTGGTATGGGACTTGGTTTTACAATTGCATTAACATTGATCGCCCTGTTCCGTGAACTGATCGGTGCGGGAACAATCTTTGGATTCCAGGTAATGCCTTCTGCTTACCAGCCAGTAGCTATTTTTGTCAGAGCACCTGGAGCATTTATTGTTCTCGGAACCCTGATTGCCATCTTAAATGGTCTGAACATTAAGAATGCAGCCAACAAGAAGGTAGAGGGATGTGACGGAGATTGCTGCAGCTGTGGAGCATCCTGTGGAGACAGAAAAGAAGAAAGTAAGGAAAGCTAGGAGGAAAAGACATGTCAGAAATGGTTTTAGTATTAGTTGGCGCAGCGCTTGTAAATAACGTAGTGCTTAGCCAGTTCTACGGTCTGTGTCCGTTCCTTGGAGTTTCCAAGCAGGTAAAGACCGCAGCAAGTATGGGACTTGCAGTTATCTTTGTTATTACCATTGCATCAGCAGTGGCAAGCATTATTTACAGTTTCGTACTGGTGCCTTTTAATCTGGAATATCTGCAGACAATTGTGTTTATTCTGGTTATTGCAGGTCTGGTACAGTTTGTAGAGATGTTCTTGAAGAAATCCAGCCCAGCATTATACAATGCACTGGGCGTGTACCTTCCTTTGATTACAACCAACTGTGCAGTTCTGGGTGTAGCTCTGACAAATGTACAGAAGGAATATGACTTTGTGACCAGCGTAATAAATGGTATCGGAACTTCTGTAGGATTTACCATTGCCATTGTAATTATGGCAGGTATTCGTGAGAGAAATGCAGATAATAACATTATTAAACCGTTACAGGGAATGCCGATCGTGCTGTTTACGGCGGCACTGATGGCAATTGCCTTTAATGGTTTTGCAGGTCTGATCTAAGGAGGAAAGAAAATGAGCAGTATTACAGCAATTATCCTTGCTGCTCTCATTGTTGGGGTAGTAGGTATTGTCGTTGGATTTCTCCTGGTGACAGCCGGTGAAAAATTCAAAGTAGAAGTAGATGAAAAAGAAGTTGCAATTCGTGCAGAACTTCCGGGAAATAACTGTGGTGGATGCGGTTTCCCAGGCTGTGATGGTCTGGCAGCCGCAATTGCAAAAGGCGAAGCACCGGCGAATCAGTGTCCGGTAGGCGGAGCACCGGTTGCAGAGAAAATCAGTGCGATTCTCGGTGTAGAAGTGGCAGAAAGTGAAAAAATGGTCGCATTTGTAAAATGTGCCGGTGATTGCGATTCTGCACAAGAGAAATGTAATTACTACGGAATTAAAGACTGTCGTACAGCAGCAGTGGTTCCGGGAAGAGGAACCAAGAAATGTACGCACGGATGTATGGGATTCGGTTCTTGTGTAACGGTATGTCAGTTTGATGCCATTCATGTAGTAAACGGAGTGGCCAAAGTGGACAGATCCAAGTGTGTAGGCTGTGGAGCCTGTACAAAAGTATGTCCGAACGGTTTAATTACATTGATTCCGGACAGTTCTGTATATGTAGTGCAGTGCAGCTCTCAGGAAAAAGGAAAAGCAGTGAAAGAAGCCTGCAGTGCAGGATGTATGGGCTGTACAGCCTGTGTAAAACAGTGCGAGCATGAAGCTATTACAATGAATGGAAATGTGGCAGTGATTGATCAGTCTAAGTGTGTGAAGTGCGGAAAATGTGCAGAGAAATGTCCTGCAAAGGTAATCCGTATGAGAGAATTGTAAACAGTGTGAGTGTGAATGAAAAGAGAACGAATCCGTCAGGATTCGTTCTCTTTTTTGGAACTTAGATATGTTTCAGGCAAATACATATGTACTTTGTCTATTCGGTTCTTATCCATCTTATCCACAACCAGACGGATATTGGACTTAGTAGTGATACTTTCGTGAAGATCAGGTAAATGATCCAGCTGTTCAATGATATAACCGCCAATGGAGTCATAGTCTTCAGAGGTTAGAGCAAGATCTTTTTCAGGAAGATGAAGCGCATCGTTGATATCATCCAGTTTCATAGAACCTTCGATGACATATTCACGGTCAGAGATTTCTTTGATCAGATCAGCTTCATCATTATCATATTCATCACGGATTTCACCAACAATTTCTTCCAGAAGATCTTCCAGAGTAATCAGTCCGACAGTGGCACCATATTCGTCCAGAACAATCGTGAAGTTAATCGAATCTTTTCGCATTTCGTCCAGGAGTTCTGCCGTATTTTTAAATTCATAAGTAAAATATGGTTCTCTGATATGATCTCTCAAACAAAAATCAGAAGTTCCGCAAAGCAGAAGATCTTTAATATTCAACACACCAATCACATTATCATTGCTGCCTTCGTAGACCGGATATCTGGTGAACTTTTCTTTACGGTAGATATCCAGAATATCCCGGAAAGAAGCGTCGATATCAATCGCAATCATATCCACACGGGGAACCATAATATCCTTGGCCTGTGTATCATCCAAATCAAACACATTATAAATCATCTGCTTTTCATCTTGTTCGATCTCACCATCTTCGTGGCTGACGTTCACATAAGTACGCAATTCATTTTCAGTGATGACATCAGTACGTTTGTTTGGATCGATGTGAAAAAGCTTTAAAAACAGATAAGACAACTTATTGGTTACGAAAATAAAAGGTGTCATAATCGTCATAAGTCCGAAAATGACGTTCGCATAAGCAAGAGCCAGCTTCTCAGCAGAGGCGGATGCCAACGTTTTCGGAGAAATTTCTCCGAATATCAGAATGACCAGGGTGAGAAGTCCGGTACAGATACTGACGCCAATGCTGTTGAAAATACGAAGAGCCAGGGTAGTAGTCAATGAGGATGCAAAAAGATTTACAATATTATTGCCAATCAGGATTGCACCAAGCATTTTACCGGGATTCTCGATGACTTTCAACAAGGTTTTGGCGCGCCGGTTTCCATCGTCAGCCAAAGTCATGATTTTGATCTTATTAACGGTAGTCAGTGCTGTCTCTGCAGATGAAAAAAAGGCAGAGAGTAAAATCAGCAGGATAATTACGCCCAATATGGCGGGGTCACTAGAATTCAATTGATCATCTCCAATCTTATTTTTGAACTTTCTTATCCGACATCATAACCTATTTCTGATAAAATTTCAATATGAAGAAACATATATTAAAATGCATTGCATATATATTTATCATAAAAAATGAAAAGAGGAGAGAAATATGAAAGCACAGACAGAAGTTCGAATTATGGTAAAAGCATTATTGTTAGCCTATCTGGTTACAGGCGCAGCACTTTTTGCAGTGGCATTTTTGCTGTTTCAGATGGAACCGGAAGAAAGCATGGTATCTGCCGGTATACAGGTGATCTATGTACTGGGAAGCTGCGTAAGCGGATTTACGGCAGGCAGAGGAATGAAAAAGAGAAGGCTGTTATGGGGTATGCTGGCAGGAATCTTGTATTACGTGTTTTTGATAACAGCATCTTTCTGTTTTGGAGGGATTTCCTCGTCACCCATAAGGCTTCTTACAACGATGGCGTTGTGTCTTGGTGGTGGAATGCTGGGAGGAATTTTGTCATAAAAGCTATGACCTTGCAAAAAAAGGGGAACTATGCTATATTATGTATATTCATGTATCTGATTATATATCAAGTCAATTCGACAGCAATCCATGACAGACACAAAATAAAAAATTACAAAACAAAGTCACGATAAGCGTAGATAAGTTGAGACAGAGAGTAGAAAGGACAAAATAGAATGACAAGAGAACAATATGAATCTCTTTCTGCTGCCGACCTGAAAAGTATTGCAAAAAAACGGGGGTTAAAAGTAAGCAGTGGAATGCGTAAAGGTGAAGTTGTGAATCTGATGCTGGAAGAAGATGAAAAAGCAGCACAGACAGAGAAGGCGATGCCAAAAGAAGAAATGACAGAAAAACGGATCGATAAAGTTGCAGAAAAGATTTCCTATCAGGATGGACAGGCTGATAAGAAAGAAGAAGAAAAACCGGCACTGGATATGAGTCAGCTGGATAGTGGAATTCGTGTCAGTGGAATTCTGGAAGTATTACCTGATGGATATGGATTTATTCGAAGCAATCATTATCTTCCGGGAGAAAATGATGTATATGTTTCTCCATCCCAGATTCGTAAGTTTGGATTAAAGACAGGTGACATTATTGCCGGAAATACTCGCGTTAAGACAGCGCAGGAGAAGTTCAGCGCATTGTTATATCTAACCTCTATTAATGATATGTCACCGTCAGCAGCAGCAAAACGATATAACTTTGAAGATATGACACCGATATTTCCGAATCAGCGTCTTCGTGTGGAACGGGGAAGCAAAGAAGTCTCTATGAGAATCGTAGATCTGATTTCACCGATTGGAAAAGGTCAGCGTGGTATGATCGTATCACCGCCAAAAGCAGGTAAGACCACATTGTTAAAGGGAATTGCACAGTCTCTTCTGGAACATAATCCGGATTTGCATCTGATTATTCTGCTGATAGATGAAAGACCGGAAGAAGTCACAGACATCAAAGAGGCGATTGTTGGGAAAAATGTAGAAGTAGTATATTCTACGTTTGACGAACAGCCGGAGCATCATAAGCGGGTATCTGAGATGGTGATAGAAAGAGCAAAGAGACTGGTAGAGCATCAGGAAGATGTAGTGATTCTTTTAGACAGTATTACCAGACTGGCAAGAGCGTATAACCTGGTAGTACCGCCAAGTGGACGTACCCTTTCAGGAGGTCTTGATCCTGCGGCACTTCACATGCCAAAGAGGTTTTTCGGCGCAGCAAGAAACATGCGTGAAGGAGGAAGCCTGACAATTCTGGCAACAGCACTTGTGGATACCGGAAGCAAGATGGATGATGTAGTATACGAAGAATTTAAGGGAACCGGTAATATGGAACTTGTTCTGGATCGTAAGCTTTCAGAAAAAAGAGTATTTCCTGCTATTGATATTCCGAAATCAGGAACAAGAAGAGAAGATTTGCTGCTTGATCCGGAAGAACAGGAAGCAGTATATATTATGCGCCGTGCATTAAATGGTATGAAATCCGATGAGGCTGTGGAAAATATTCTGAATATGTTTGTACGGACAAAAGATAATAAAGAATTTGTTCAATTAGTGAAAAAACAAAAATTTATTTAAAGTAGTATTGCAAAAAAAGATGCAGTATGCTATAATTCAAACGTTCTTGGCATAGTATGCCATAAGTATAACTGTAGGGACTTACAGGGCTAGCCCGGGATATCTTGCTGTGGAAACATTAGGAGCAGCATTGGCCGGGAAGGATTGGGAGCATCCCATAGGCAGTTCACGAATAATATATAAGAGGTGAAAGACATGAGAGAAGGAATCCATCCTGAGTATTATCAGGCAACTGTAACTTGCAACTGTGGCAATACATTCGTAACAGGATCTACAAAGAAAGAAATCCACGTAGAAATCTGTTCAAAATGCCATTCATTCTACACAGGACAGCAGAAATCTGCTGCAGCACGTGGACGTATTGACAAGTTCAATAAGAAATACGGTATCAAGGCTTAATAAGAAGTGTGAGGTAAGGTTGAGGTTGGAAAATCTCAACCTTTTTGCTAGGAGGAAAACATGAACGTGAAGGGTTCAGGAATCGGCGGTCAGGCTGTTATGGAAGGTGTTATGATGAAAAACGGAGATCGCTATGCGGTAGCTGTACGTAAGCCGGATAAAGAGATCATCGTGAAAACAGCAGAGTCACCGAATTTTGTAAAAGGAAAGAAGTTTTTTGGACTGCCATTTGTCAGAGGAGTCTTTAATTTTGTAGATTCACTGGTACTTGGTATGAAAACACTCACGTATTCAGCAGGTTTTTTCGATGATGAGGAAGAGGAAGAACCCAAAAAAGAACCATCTAAGTTTGAAAAAAAGATCGATGATTTTCTTGGAACCAAGAAAGGCATGGACATTTTGCTTGGAATAACAGTAGCATTTTCTATGGTAATGGCGGTAGCTGTATTTATGATTTTACCGTATTTGTTATCATTGCTGCTGGGAAAAGTGACGGAATCACAGTCACTGATTGTCGCCTGCGAAGGTATTTTGAAAATCGCGATTTTCATGGGATACATCACATTAATTTCCAAAATGAAGGATATTCAGAGAGTATTTATGTATCATGGTGCAGAACATAAGTGCATCAATTGCATCGAACATGGTATGGAACTAAATGTGGAAAATGTCATGAAAAGCTCCAGAGAACATAAAAGATGCGGAACCAGTTTTCTGTTGATTGTTATGGTGATCAGTGTCATTCTGCATATGTTTATCCGTGTGGATTCTAAAGCGCTGGGCTTTGCAATTCGTATAGCATTGCTTCCGATTGTTGCAGGTATTTCCTATGAATTTATCCGTCTTGCCGGAACAAGTGAAAATAAGTTTGTTGCACTTTTGAGCAAACCAGGAATGGCGCTGCAGCATATGACAACAAGGGAGCCAAGCCCGGATATGGTAGAAGTGGCAATTGCATCTGTAGAAGCGGTATTTGACTGGAAGAAGTTCCTGAATGAGAATTTTGGAACAAATTATGAAGTGACGGAGAAAGAATACGTGATCGGGGAAACAATTGTACCGGGCACGGAAAAGAAGAATACGGATACTGTGCAGCAGACAAAAGAGGTTACCGCATGACATGGCAGGAAGCGTTAAAGTCAGGAACATGTATGCTAACGAGCAGTGGTATTGAAGAAGCCAGTCAGGATGCATGGATATTACTGGAAGAATTTGGAAAGATAGACAGAGCACATTATTTTCTGCAGCAGATGGAAGAGATGCCGGCACAGGAGAAAGAAGCATACTTAAATGCTGTGAAAAGAAGAATGCAGAGGATACCGGTACAGCAGATTACCGGCAAACAGGAATTTTGCGGACTGGAATTTAAAGTGAATGAGCATGTATTGATTCCAAGACAGGATACAGAATGTCTGGTGGAAGAGGTGCTTAAGAAGATACAACAGGGTGATAGAATACTGGATGTGTGTACCGGCTCCGGATGTATCATTATTAGTATTCAGAAGCTGATGAAAGATATGTGCCATTGTTTTGCGACAGATATATCAGAAGAAGCACTGAAAGTGGCAGAAAGCAATGCACAACATCTTGAGGCGGAGATCACTTTCTGGCAGGGAGACCTGTTTGAAAATGTAGAAGGCAGATTTAACTGCATTGTATCGAATCCGCCATACATTGAAAGCGGTGTCATTGAGGAACTGGAACCGGAAGTGCGGGAGCATGAACCCATGCTGGCATTAGATGGAAAAGAAGATGGATTATTCTTTTACCGAAAAATCATAAAAGAAGCTAAAAATTATCTGCAGCCTGCTGGATGGCTGTTGTTTGAAATCGGATACCTGCAGGGAGAAGCGGTAAGTTCGCTTTTGACAGAAAGTGGGTACAGAAATGTGACTGTGAAAAAAGACCTTGCCGGACTCGACCGAATTGTTATGGCAAGTCTTGCATAAAAAGGAGGAACTATGTTTGATAAACTGGAGGATCTGCTGATCCGTTTTGAAGAAGTGTTAAATGAACTGAACGAACCGACAGTTGCCAATAATCAGGCTCGTTTTCAGAAATTAATGAAAGAACAAAGTGATCTGCAGCCGATTGTAGATGCTTATAAAGAGTATAAAGAATGTAAGCAGACAGTAGAAGATTCTGTTGCAATGTTGGAAGAAGAAAATGATGAAGAAATGCGTGAAATGCTGAAAGAAGAGCTTTCTGATGCAAAAAAGCGTATTGAAGAACTGGAAAGAGAATTAAAGATTCTGCTTCTGCCAAAAGACCCGAATGATGATAAAAACGTTATTGTGGAAATTCGTGCCGGAGCCGGTGGAGATGAAGCTGCACTCTTTGCAGCGGAGATGTACCGTCTGTATGTGAAATATGCAGAAAAGAACCGCTGGAAAGTGGAAATGATGAACTGTGATGAAATCGGCATCGGAGGTATGAAAGAAGTCAACTTTATGATTACCGGAAAAGGTGCTTATTCCAAATTGAAATACGAAAGTGGAGTACACCGTGTACAGCGTGTACCGGAGACAGAATCTGGTGGAAGAATTCATACATCTACTATTACGGTTGCAGTTATGCCGGAAGTAGAAGAAGTGGATGTTGTAATTGATGAAAAAGATATTCGTATTGATGTTATGCGTGCATCCGGAAATGGTGGACAGTGTGTCAATACAACAGACTCTGCGGTGCGCTTGACGCATTATCCGACCGGAATTGTAGTATACAGTCAGACAGAAAAGTCACAGTTGCAGAATAAAGCAAAGGCATTTGCGCTGCTGCGTGCAAAATTATATGATATTGAGCAGCAAAAAGCTCATGATGCCGAGGCAGAACTGAGAAGAAGTCAGATTGGTACCGGAGACCGTTCAGAGAAGATTCGTACTTATAACTTCCCACAGGGACGTGTGACCGATCACAGAATTAAATTGACATTGTATAAATTAGATTCTATTATGAATGGTGATATCGATGAACTGATTGACAGTCTGATCGCAGCAGATCAGGCAGCCAAGCTGGCAAATCTGAATGAAGAATAGAAATGCAAAGCTGAGGAGAGAACAAAATGGGAAAATATTTTGGAACAGATGGTTTTCGTGGAGAAGCGAATGTAAATCTTACGGTAGAACATGCATTTAAAGTAGGTAGATTTTTAGGATGGTATTTTGGGAGAAATCACAAGGCGAATATTGTCATCGGAAAAGATACCAGAAGAAGCAGTTATATGTTTGAATATTCACTGGTAGCAGGGCTGACGGCCTCTGGTGCAGATGCTTTTCTTTTACACGTAACGACAACACCAAGTGTGGCTTATGTAGTCCGTACAGAAAATTTTGACTGCGGCATCATGATTTCAGCAAGCCATAATCCGTTTTATGATAACGGAATTAAGATTATCAACGGACATGGCCACAAGATGGAGGCCAGTGTGGAAGAACTGATCGAACAATATATCGATGGTGAAACCGAAGAACTGCCACTGGCAACCAGAGAAAATGTAGGACGCACGGTTGATTATGTGGCAGGAAGAAATCGTTATATCGGATATTTGATTTCACTGGCAACCAGATCATTCAAGCGCTATCGTATCGGATTAGACTGTGCAAACGGAAGTGCTTCTTCGATTGCAAAGAGTGTATTTGATGCACTGGGGGCAAAGACTTATGTCATAAATAACGAACCGGACGGAACCAATATTAATACCAATTGTGGCTCTACTCATATAGAAGTATTGCAGCAGCTGGTAAAAGAAAAGAAGCTGGATGTGGGATTTGCGTATGACGGTGATGCAGACCGCTGTATCGCAGTAGACGAAAATGGGGATGTCGTGAACGGAGACCTGATTCTTTACGTATGCGGAAAATATTTAAAAGAAAACGGACGTTTGAAAAACGACACAGTCGTAACTACGGTTATGTCAAATCTGGGATTATATAAAGCATTTGACCGTGCTGGGATCGAGTATGAAAAGACCGCAGTCGGTGATAAATATGTATATGAAAATATGATGAAAAATGGACATTGTCTGGGTGGTGAACAGTCCGGACATATCATTTTCAGTAAACATGCAACAACAGGAGACGGAATACTTACTTCTCTGATGATTATGGAAGTACTCACTGAGAAAAAGATGTCTCTGGCAGAACTGATAAGAGATGTGAGAATTTATCCACAGCTTTTGAAAAATGTGAGAGTTGCAGATAAACAGGAAGCACGTGAGAACAAAGCAGTGATGGAAGCCATTCAGACAGTTGAAAAAGAACTGGGAGATGAGGGACGTATTCTGGTTAGAGAAAGTGGAACAGAACCGGTGATTCGCGTAATGGTAGAAGCGTCCGAGGAAGCACTCTGCGAAAAATATGTAAATCAGATAATTGATGTAATGACAAGACAGGGACTGGTAGTAGAATAAACCAGATATGCATTGGGGAAAGGGATGGATGTGTTTTTATGAGGCAGTCCATCCCTTTTGCGTCAGATATTCCGAATCCAGATATCCCGAAATAGAAGAAAGCAAAATGAGGTAGCAGACAAAAATATGAATACAGAATTCAAAAGACCTGTGCTGGAAGACAGAGATATCATTATGCATTATTTTTCATTGCAGAAAAGCAGAAGCTGTGAGTGTACATTTTCCTGCGTTTATCTTTGGTCCAGATTTTATTATGTAGAGTATGCCATACTGGAAGATATGATGGTATTTAAATGCGGAAAAGAGAATCCGTTTTTTGATTTTCCATATGGTGAAGAAAAAAATGTGAAAGCAGCCTTAGAAGCAATCAAGGCTTATTGTAAAAAAGAAAACCTGGAGTTCAAACTTGGACTGGTAACACCGGCACAGTTTGAGATTCTTGAAAAACTATATCCGGATACCTTTGAAATCACCTATGATAGGGATAGTGCAGATTACGTTTATGAGAGAGAAAAGCTTGCCAATCTTTCAGGAAAAAAGTATCATGGAAAGAAAAATCATGTAAATAAATTTAAAAAGACCTACCCTGACTGGACATATGAAAGTATTACAGATGAGAATGTGGAAGATTGTTTTCAGATGGCTTTAGGTTGGCGTAATGCAAATGATGTGGATGAAGATGATGAAAAAAATGCAGAGATGACGGTAGCTATGAACTCTCTTCGTTTGTTTAAAGAGTTGGGACTTCGGGGAGGATTGCTCCGTGTAAACGGAGAAGTAGTTGCATTTTCCATGGGTGAACCGGTCTGCGATGATACAATGGTAGTACACATTGAAAAAGCGCGTGCCGATATAGAAGGAGCATATGCCATGATCAATCAGCAGTTTGTTCTTCATGAGACAGACGGATTCACTTATATTAACCGTGAAGATGATGTGGGAGAAGAGGGACTGCGAAAGGCAAAACTTTCTTATCATCCTGTTTTTATGGTAGAAAAAGGGAATGTCACATATAAGAAGTAATCGTGAGGAGGAAGAAAAAATGATTTCAGAGAAAATGGCAGCAATGGTAAAAAATAGTTCGGCAATCCGGGCAATGTTTGAAGAAGGAAAAATCATGGCGGCAAAATATGGCGCAGAAAATGTATATGATTTCAGCCTCGGAAATCCAAATGTTCCGGCACCGGAAGCGGTAAAGAAAGCAATTGAAGAGATTTTACAGGAAGAAGACCCGTTGATGGTTCATGGTTATATGAGCAATTCGGGTTACGAAGATGTAAGATCAGCGATTGCCGAGTCTCTGAACCAGCGATTTGGAACCCATTTTCATCTGGAAAATATTCTTATGACAGTAGGAGCAGCAGGCGGTCTGAATGTAGTAATGAAAACACTGCTGAATCCTGGAGATGAAGTACTCACATTTGCACCTTACTTTGGTGAATATCGTTCTTATGTGGCGAATTACGAGGGAATTTTGAAAGCAGTGCCGGCAAATACTGTAGATTTTCAGCCGAATCTGGAAAAATTTGAGGAAATGATTTGTGAGAAGACAAAGGCTGTGATTGTAAATTCACCAAATAATCCAACAGGTGTTATATATTCAGAAGAAACCATAAAGAAAATGGCAGCGATTCTGGAGAAAAAGGAAAAAGAATATGGTATCAGCATTTATCTTGTATCGGATGAGCCATATCGTGAACTGGCTTATGATGGAACAGAGGTACCATATCTTACAAAATATTATCATAATACAATTGTAGGATATTCTTATAGTAAATCACTGTCACTTCCGGGAGAAAGAATTGGCTATCTGGTGATTCCGGACGAAGCAGATGAAAGCGAGACGATACTTGGAGCGGCGAATGTGGCCAACCGTATTCTTGGGTATGTCAATGCTCCGTCACTGTTTCAGAGAGTAATAGCAAAATGTCTGGATGCAAAAGTAGATCTTGAATATTATAACCGCAACCGTGAGACATTGTATCAGGGACTTTGTAAAGCAGGATTTACCTGTATAAAACCAGAAGGTGCCTTTTATTTATGGATGAAGTCACCGATTGAAGACGAGAAAGCATTTTGTGAGGCTGCCAAAAAGTATCATTTGTTGATTGTACCCGGATCATCCTTCGCAGGACCAGGGTATGTAAGACTGGCCTATTGTGTATCATATGAGACAATTTGCAATGCACTGCCGCAGTTTGAAAAACTGGCAGAAGAATTTAAAAACAGAGGAGAAGAAGTATGAGTATCTGGGAAGAAAATGTCAGAAAAGTAATACCGTATACACCAGGAGAGCAGCCGGACTTTCCGGATATGATAAAATTAAATACAAATGAAAATCCATATCCTCCATCACCAATGGTGAAAAAAGCATTGGAAGAGATGGAAGCAGATTCATTGCGCCTTTATCCGGCACCGGCTGCCGATGCGTTGGTGGAAGAACTGGCATCTGTTTATCATGTAAAAAAGGAGCAGGTATTTGTCGGAGTAGGTTCCGATGATGTTCTGGCAATGGCGTTCCTCACATTTTTTAATTCAGAGAAACCGGTACTGTTTCCTGATATTACTTATTCTTTTTATGATGTATGGGCAGATCTGTTTCGAATTCCTTATGAACAGATCCCATTAAGTCAGGAATTTGCCATTGTTTCAGAAGATTATATGAAAGAGAATGGTGGAATCATTTTCCCGAACCCAAATGCGCCGACCGGGGTGGAAATGCCATTTTCAGAAGTGGAAAAAATTATTGCCTACAATCCAGAATCTGTCATCATTGTCGATGAAGCATATGTGGATTTTGGCGGAACTTCCGTATTGCCATTGATTGAAAAATATGAAAATCTGCTGGTGGTACAGACAACTTCCAAATCAAGATCCATGGCCGGGATGCGTATTGGGTTTGCATTTGGAAGTGAAAAACTGATCCGTTATTTGAATGATGCCAAGTATTCATTTAATTCTTATACAATGAATCGACCAAGTCTGATACTGGGAAAAGCGGCTATTGGAGATCAGGATTATTTTAAAGAAACAACAGAGATGATTATCAAAACCAGAGAATGGACAAAGAAAGAATTGAAGAGACTTGGCTTTTCCTTCCCTGATTCCAAGGCGAATTTTATTTTTGCTACACATGAAAGAGTACCGGCAAAAGAATTGTTTGAGGCATTAAAAGAACAACATATTTTTGTGCGCTATTTCAATAAACCTGGAATTGACAATTATCTGCGTATTACGATTGGAACGGACGATCAGATGAAACAGCTGATCGGTTTCCTGGAAAAGTATCTGAATCAATAAAGAGGGAAGTATGAAGGAAGAACGGGAAGCTTACGAGGGATTTGCTGCAGTATATGATATGTTCATGGAAGAAATTCCCTATGAGAAATGGCTGGATAATATCAAACAGCTGCTGACAGCAGAAGGAATAGAAGATGGATTAGTACTGGAACTGGGCTGTGGTACAGGAACATTTACAGAAGCTATGGCACAGCTGGGGTACGACATGATCGGTGTGGATTCCAGCGCACAGATGCTGGAAAAAGCAATGGAGAAGAAAGAAAGATCCGGACAGGATATCTTGTATCTGCTTCAGGATATGCGGGAATTTGAACTGTATGGTACGATAAGAGCTGTTATCAGTGTCTGTGATTCTATGAATTATATTTTGTCAGAAGAAGATCTGGAACAGGTATTTTCCTGTGTGAATAATTATCTGGATCCAGAAGGAATTTTTATCTTCGATCTGAAAACGATTCACTATTTCAGAGATGTCTGTGGAGACTGTGTCTTAGCTGACAGCAGGGAAGAGGGCAGCTTTATATGGGAAAACAGCTGGTTTGAAGAAGAACGGATGAATGAATACGACCTGACACTTTTTATTCGTGAATCATCAGGATTATATCGAAGAGAACAGGAGCTTCATGATCAGAGAGGATATGAGATTTCGGTGGTTCGTCAGATTCTGGAACATGCGGGAATGAAGTTTGTTGCTGCGCTTGATGCAGATACAATGGAGCAGCCGACAGAGTTAAGTGAACGAATCTATATTGTAGCACGAGAACATGGAAAAAAGAAAGGAACAGGAAATGTCTGATTATATAGTAAGAGCAACAGCAGCAAACAGCCAGATCAGAGCGTTTGCCGCAACAACAAGAGATATGGTAGAATATGCCAGAAATGCACACAATACCAGCCCGGTAGCGACAGCAGCATTGGGAAGACTGATGACTGCCGGAGCAATGATGGGCAGTATGATGAAGGGTGAGGACGATGTTTTAACTCTTCAGATTAAAGCAGGCGGACCATTAAAAGGCATCACCGTAACAGCAGATTCTCATGGTAATGTGAAAGGATATGTGGGAAACCCAAACGTGGTGATTCCTGCAAATGCCAAAGGAAAGCTGGATGTAGCAGGGGCTGTTGGTCCTGGATTCTTAAACGTGATTAAAGATATGGGAATGAAAGAGCCATATTCCAGCCAGACGATGCTTCAGACCTGTGAGATTGCCGAAGATCTGACGTATTATTTTGCAACATCTGAACAGGTACCATCAGCTGTCGGACTGGGAGTATTGATGAATAAAGAGAATACAGTGCGTCAGGCAGGAGGTTTTATTATTCAGCTGATGCCGTTTGCAGAAGAAAAAGTGATTGCGGCACTGGAAGAAAAAATACAGAAAGTAACTTCTGTAACATCTATGCTGGATGCCGGAAATACGCCGGAACAGATTCTGGAAAATCTTCTGGGAGATCTGGGCGTTGAATTTACAGACACCATTGAGACCAGATTTCATTGTAACTGTTCCAAAGAGCGTGTGTCGAAAGCGATTATCAGTATTGGCAAAAAAGAATTACAGAATATGATTGATGATGGAGAAGATATTGAAGTAAACTGTCATTTCTGTAATACAAATTATAAATTTTCCGTAGAGGATCTGAAGGCACTGAAAAAAGAAGCGACAAGATAAACGAATAGGAGACAGAAATGAAGCATGGGTTTGTAAAAGTGGCGGCGGTAACGCCAGATATAAAAGTGGCTGATTGCAGCTACAATGCGCAGTCTATCTGTGACGATATGAAGAAAGCAGTTCAGCAGGGCGCTAAAATTGTAGTGTTTCCGGAATTGTGTCTGACTGGTTATACCTGCAGTGATTTGTTTTGGCAGGAACATCTTCTGAATGCAGCAAAAAAGGGACTGAAAAAGATTATAGAAATGTCACTGACTCTGGACGGACTGTTTTTTGTTGGATTGCCATGGGAAGTGGATCAAAAATTATATAATGTGGCAGCTGCGGTAAGCCGCGGAGAGCTTCTGGGTCTGGTTCCGAAAAAATATTTGCCGAATTATGCGGAATTTTATGAGATGCGTCATTTTACGCCTGGAAAAGAAGAAGTGACATGGATCAATTTTGAAGATCAGGAAGTGCCGTTTGGCATGAACCTGCAGTTTCATTGCGCAGAAATGCCGGGATTGATTGTGGCGGCAGAACTTTGTGAAGATCTTTGGGTACCAAATCCACCGAGTGTAGCTGCAGCGATGGCAGGAGCAACGGTTATCGTGAATTTATCGGCGAGTAATGAAAATACAGGAAAGAGTCTGTATCGCAGCGCGTTGGTACAGAATCAGTCTGCACGTCTGATTTGTGGTTATATTTATGCCAGCGCCGGAGAAGGTGAATCTACCACAGATCTGGTTTTCTCCGGTCATAATCTGATTGCTGAAAATGGAAGTATTTTAAAGCAGTCACAGAGATTTCGTAATGAGATGATTTGCAGTGAACTGGATATTCATAAGCTGCGCAGTGAACGACGCCGCATGACGACCTATCAGGTGGACAATTCATATGATTATGATGACATAGAATTTCATCTGAAGATGGAAGATACAAATCTGACCAGATTTGTAGATCCAAATCCATTTGTTCCGTCGGACAAGACCGACAGGGAGCAGAGATGTGAGGAGATTTTAACAATTCAGGCACTTGGACTGAAAAAGAGAATGGCACATACCGGCTGTAAATCTGTAGTAGTAGGAATATCCGGAGGTCTGGATTCTACGCTGGCGCTTCTTGTTATGGCAAAAGCTGTGGATATGCTTGACCTGCCGAGAAACAGTATTCTATCTGTGACCATGCCTTGTTTTGGAACGACGGACCGCACATATAGAAATGCGTGTGAACTGACCAGAAAACTTGGAGCAACTTTAAAAGAAGTGAATATTCAGGAAGCAGTCAGAAAGCATTTTTCAGATATCGGTCAGGATCCGCAAAAACACGATGTTACGTACGAGAATTGTCAGGCACGCGAACGTACACAAGTACTGATGGATCTGGCAAATCAGACTGGAGGGATGGTAGTAGGTACCGGTGACTTGTCGGAACTGGCACTGGGCTGGGCTACCTATAATGGAGATCATATGTCCATGTATGGAGTGAATACTTCTATTCCAAAGACATTGGTGCGTCATTTAGTAAAATATTATGCAGATACCTGTGGAGATACAGAACTGGAACGGGTATTATTAGATGTGCTGGATACTCCGGTAAGCCCGGAACTTCTGCCACCGGAAAATGGAACCATTTCCCAGAAAACAGAAGATCTTGTCGGACCTTATGAGCTTCATGACTTTTTCCTTTACCATATGATGCGTTATGGAGAAGAACCGGAAAAGGTATACCGTCTGGCAAAATATGCTTTTAATGGTATGTATTCGAATGAAACGATTTTAAAATGGCTCAGAACGTTTTATTGGAGATTTTTCTCACAGCAATTTAAGCGTTCCTGCCTTCCTGACGGACCAAAGGTGGGAAGTGTGGCAGTATCACCAAGGGGGGATCTGCGTATGCCAAGTGATGCCTGTATCCATATTTGGAAAGAGCAGTTGGATCAGCTAAGTTAAGCGGAAACAGATTTTGCAAGGGCCAGAGCAGAACGTATGGCAGAAAGCAGCATTTGAGAGGTGTACTGATTACTTTTTTCATAATAGATATTTTCGACTGACTGGGTATCACAGATTTGCTTTGCCAGTTTATCCAGAGAAGGTTTGACCATTGGATACATGGCAGATACGGTTTGGCTGACATTTTGCAGTCCGATGCTGTGAATACCCAAATGATCTGCACGTACTTCCACATCGATGACAGAATCCTGCAGTGTGATTTGCGAGGTATAGATACCGGGAGAATAAGATACCGGAGTATTCGATCCGGATGTGGCAGCGGGCAGGAACATCAAAAACACAAGAATGATCAGGACAATGGCGAGGGCAGCAAAAAGCAGGGTATAGATGCATTCGCGCCTTCTTAAAAGAAGAATTTTAGTTTTGGAACTCATATCGGTACTCCTTTTGAAATGGAACTCTATTTTCTATATCATATGCGTAAAATGAACGGAATAAAACCGCTCCTTTGGGGAAACACTAAAGAATGTGAATAACCCAAAGGAGTTTTTTTGATGGAAAAAAAGATATCCACAGATTTGTATGAAAATACCAGACAACTTTATGAGCAGCTTCGGGCAAATCAAAATTTTGATATGATCTTCCGACCTGTTCAGGTAGGGGAATGTCGGGCATGTATGTATTTTATAAATGGATTTGTAAAAGATGAGGTGTTAGAAAAACTGCTGGAATTTTTTTATTCTCTGACTGCGGATGATTTGCCTGAGAGCAGTGAGGAACTGACACAAAATCAGATACCTTATGGTGATGTGCATTTATTAACAAATTTGGATGATATGCAGCATGCAATTCTGGCTGGAATGGCATGTCTTTTGATTGATGGGTATGATGCCTGTTTTACGATAGACTGCCGCAGCTATCCAATGCGAAGCGTGAGTGAGCCGGATAAGGATAAGGCATTAAGGGGATCGAGAGATGGATTTGTGGAAACATTGGTTTATAATACTGCTTTAATCAGAAGAAGAATTCGCAGCAAAGATCTGATTATGGAACTGTATCAGGTAGGAGAAACTTCGCAGACAGACATAGCACTTTGCTTTATGGCTGAAAGAGCGGATGAGCAGTTGGTGGAAAACTTAAGACAGCGTCTTCAGAATCTGAAAGTGGATGCACTGCCTATGAACCAGGAGAGCCTGGCAGAAGTGTTGTATAAAGGAAAATGGATCAATCCATTTCCGAAATTTAAATATACGGAACGCCCGGATGCGGCAGCAGCTTCTATTTTGGATGGAAAAGTGATAATTTTGATTGATAATGCGCCAACGGCAATGATAATGCCTGCAACACTTCTGGATATTATGGAAGAAGCGGATGATTATTATTTTCCGCCAATTACCGGAAGTTATCTTCGAATCAGTCGTCTTATTATTGCTGTGCTGACATTATTTCTGACCCCATTGTGGCTGCTTTTACTGGAACATCCACAGTGGATTCCGGCTGGTATGGAATTTATCCAGGTGGAAGGAACGATACACATTCCGGTAATCTGGCAGCTTCTGTTTCTGGAATTTGCCATTGATGGATTAAAATTGGCAGCAATCAACACACCGAATACATTATCCACACCGCTCAGTGTGATTGCGGGTATTGTGGTGGGAGAATTTGCTGTTCAGTCTGGCTGGTTTAATTCTGAAGCAATGTTGTATATGGCATTTGTGGCAATTGCCAATTATACACAGTCTAATTTTGAATTGGGATACGCTTTGAAATTCATGCGGTTAATGCTGTTGGTTTTGACGGAGCTGTTTGAATTGCCCGGATTTATTGTTGGAATTCTGGCAGTCTGTATTTTTATTGGGACAAATAAAACTGTGTCAGGAAATAGTTATTTATACCCATTGATTCCATTTTCAGGAAAACAATTGAAAAGACGAATACTGAAAGAACAGACAAAAGAGAAGAAAAGAAACAATAAGAAACAGGTATAAATGGTGGAAAAGATGAAATATTAATAGAGACATATTTAAATAACTGATAAAGGAGAAATGTTATGGGAAATAGAAAGAAACTACTGGCAGGATGTCTGATGATAGCAGTCGCAGGTCTGGTGATGACGGGATGTGGAAACAAGAATAATAATACAACTGTGACAGAAACTACAACAAGTACAGGCAATGCAAAAGTGGAAAACACGGAGAAAACTACAGAGAAAAATAGCACGAAAAATGATGGTGGTGTTCTGGAAGATGTAGGAGCCGGCATAGGAGAAGCGGGAGATGACGTGATCGATGGAGCAGCAGATGCAGTAGACCGTCTGACTGATGATGGGATAGACAGTGAAAATACAGAGAATACAAACGCGGGAGTACAGTAATGTACGGATAAACGTTCCGCGAGGATGCGCAGTGATTCTGTAAAGAATATGTCAGCTTCGCTGACCAGAATCACGCGCTAAGTCTCACGGATGTTCAACTTGAATATACAAAAATCAGAAGTTTACATGACAGAATGGGGCGAGGTGTGATAGGATGTTGTCAGGCGATAGAAAGGTCTTATAAATTATAGGTGCGAGGTGGTTCATATGGAATTCAGACCATGTATTGATATACATAATGGAAAAGTAAAGCAAATTGTCGGAGGATCTTTGAGAGATCAGGGCGATCAGGCAAAAGAAAATTTTGTGGCAGAGCAGGATGCATCCTTTTATGCAAAATTTTATCAGAAAGATGGGATAAAAGGCGGTCATGTAATTTTATTAAATGCAAAAGAGTCAGAATATTATGAAAAGACGAAGTCACAGGCGATGCAGGCTCTGAAAGCTTATCCAAAGGGATTGCAGATAGGAGGAGGAATCTGTGCAGAAAACGCAGAAGAGTTTTTGGAAGCGGGAGCTTCCCATGTAATTGTTACCAGCTATGTGTTCAAAGA
>CAKRON010000045.1 GCA_934373455.1 uncultured Marvinbryantia sp. | reverse complement strand
ATCTATTGGGTTTGTGGTGGTAATTGATGAACTTTTATCAGCATTGAAACATCAGAAAATAGAGATGGAAAACTGTGATGAAATCCTGACCGTACCATATGATTCTGATCATGAAAAAATAGCCGTACAGCTGGCTTGCGCAATGCGGTGTGCCGGAAAAAAAGTAATATTAAAGAAATGCGGCAAAGAATTTGGACCAGAGCAGGCGTCCAGACTGAATAAGTTAATACAAACATTCTTGAACTAAGAAAACAGAGGAAAAATACATGCGTTATTTAACATTTGCACTGACCAAGGGAAGGCTTGCAAAACAGACCCTTGCTCTTTTAGAACAGGTAGGTATCACTTGTGAAGAAATGAAAGATACCGATTCGCGAAAACTTATTTTTGTAAATGAAGAACTCAAGTTAAAGTTCTTTCTGGCAAAAGGACCAGATGTACCAACTTATGTAGAATATGGTGCGGCTGATATTGGTGTAGTAGGCAAAGATACCATTGATGAAGAAAACAGGAAGCTTTATGAGGTTCTTGATCTTGGATTTGGAAAATGCCGTATGTGTGTCTGCGGACCAAAGGAGGCAGAAGAACTTCTTAAACATCAACAACGAATTCGTGTGGCAACGAAATATCCAAGAATTGCAAAAGAATATTTTTATAATAAAAAGTGCCAAACAGTAGAAATCATCAAATTAAATGGTTCCATTGAACTGGCACCAATTGTAGGACTGGCAGATGTGATCGTAGATATTGTAGAGACCGGTTCTACATTAAGGGAAAATGGTCTTCAGGTTCTGGAGGAAGTGTGTCCCCTTTCTGCAAGAGTCGTCGTAAACAGAGTCAGCATGCAGATGGAGAGCGAACGGATCACAGAAATTCTGAATAAACTGAAAAATGTTTTGTAATCATAGGAGGAAACAAAGATGAGAATCGTAACATTAACACAGCAGTCGAAAGACAACCTGCTTGAAGATTTATTAAAAAGAAGTCCGAACAATTATGGTGCCTATGAAGACAAAGTAGCTGCGATTGTAGATGATGTAAGAAAACGTAAAAATGAAGCGGTATTTGAATATACAGAAAAATTTGATCATGCGAAAATCAATGCGTCAAATATTCGAGTGACACAGGAAGAACTGAATGAAGCTTACAAGCAGGTAGATCCGGAATTGCTTCAGGTAATTCGAAAAGCATTAGTAAATATCCGTTCTTATCATGAAAAGCAGAAACGCACCAGCTGGTTTGACAGCAAAGAAGATGGAACGCTTCTGGGACAGAAGATTACTCCTTTAGCCAGAGTCGGTGTTTATGTTCCAGGTGGAAAAGCAGTATATCCATCATCAGTGTTAATGAATATCGTACCTGCAAAAGTAGCTGGCGTAGATAAAATTATTATGACAACGCCGTGTAATTCTGAAGGAAAAGTCAATCCTACCACGTTAGTGGCAGCAAATGAAGCAGGTGCTGATGAAGTATATAAAGTAGGTGGTGCGCAGGCAATTGCCGCGCTTGCTTTTGGAACAGAATCCATTGAAAAAGTAGATAAAATCGTAGGACCCGGAAATATTTATGTAGCTCTTGCCAAAAAAGCGGTATATGGGTTTGTAAATATTGATTCCATAGCTGGTCCAAGTGAAATTCTGGTATTAGCGGATGAAACAGCTAATCCGCGATTTGTAGCAGCCGATCTTCTTTCACAGGCAGAGCATGATGAGATGGCATCTGCGATCCTGATTACAACCAGTATGGATTTAGCTGAGAAAGTATCCGAAGAAGTGGAAGGATTTGTAAAAGTATTGTCCAGAAAAGAGATTATTACAAAATCTCTGGAACAGTTTGGATATATTCTGGTAGCAGAAAATATGCAGGATGCTATTGATGCAGCAAATGAGATTGCATCGGAACATCTGGAAATTGTGACAGCGAATCCATTTGAAGTGATGACAAAGATACGTAATGCAGGAGCCATTTTTATAGGAGAATATAGCAGTGAACCACTGGGCGACTATTTCGCTGGACCAAATCATGTACTGCCGACCAATGGTACATCTCGTTTTTTCTCACCACTGAACGTAGATGATTTTGTAAAGAAATCCAGTATCGTGTATTATTCTAAAGAGGCGCTGAAGGCAGTACATGAAGATATTGAAAAATTTGCAAAGGCAGAGCAGTTGACAGCTCATGCAAATTCCATACATGTCAGATTCGAGTAAAAGGAGAGAAATCATGGCAGATCGAAGAGCAGAAATCAAAAGATTTACTTCAGAAACAGAAATTAAATTGAATTTCTGTATTGATGGGCAAGGTGACTTTCATCTGGATTCAGGAATCCCATTTTTTGATCATATGTTAAATGGTTTTACCAGACATGGACTATTTGATTTAAGCGGAACGATTCGGGGAGATATCGAAGTAGATTCTCATCACACAGTAGAAGATACCGGGATCGTTCTTGGAGAAGCAATTAAAGAAGCAATTGGAGATAAGAGAGGAATTCGCAGATTCGGACAGGCGATTTTGCCAATGGATGATGCACTTGTTCTCTGCGCAATTGATTTATCCGGAAGACCATATTACAGTTCCGATCTTACCTTTACCTGTGAAAAGCTTGGTGATATGGATACTGAAATGATTCGTGAATTTTTTTATGCGATATCTTATTCTGCAGGCATGAATTTACACTTTAAGCAGTTGTCTGGTGTGAATAATCACCATATTGCAGAATGTGCTTTTAAAGCATTTGCAAAAGCCCTGGATATGGCTACCGGTATAGATGAACGAATTACAGGAGTATTGTCTACGAAAGGAAGTCTGTAAAATATGAATGAATCAAATGTAAAAAATCTTCTGGCACATATTTATATGAAAAATGGAAAAGCCGTGAGAGGGTTTTATAATTTCCATATTATGGAAGAACGTACCATTCCTGATCTGGCCAAGTATTATGAACATAAAGGTGCGGACGCACTGATTCTTTTTGATCTGTCAGAATCAGAAGAAGAACATAAGCTGCATCAGAGAATTATTAAGTGTCTTTGCAGCAGAAGCCAGATACCTGTAATAGCAGGAGGACATATCGAAGGCATACATGATCTGGAGGCACTGATAAATGCCGGTTGTACCCATGTGTTTTTGAATATGTCAAAAGAGGAGAACAGAGCCTTGCTTCCTGAAGCAGAAAAGCGATTTGGCAAAGAACATATCGCTGTCTGTATCAATGATTTCACATTTCCGGAAGAAGAAAATGCCAAAATAGAAAAGTATGCAGATGAAGTGATACTTCTTGGAGACAATCGCCATTTGTACGAAGCTGTAAGAAGTCTGCCAGTCAGTTGTATTCCATTGATGGATATGGTGGATTACCAGAAAGTATATGTATTATTAAAAGAAAAAAATGTATCTGGTATTTCCGGACATGTCATATCGAATATGGATGTAGATCTTTTTGAATTAAAAGACTTGCTGCAGTTAAAAGGAATTCCTATGAGACAGCAGAAATCAGCCATTTCCTGGTCAGAGTTTAAACTGAATTCTGAAGGATTGATTCCTGTCATCGTACAAGACTATCGTAACAGGGAAGTTCTGATGCTGGCTTATATGAATGAAGAAGCATTTAATAAAACCGTAAAGACAGGACGTATGACTTACTGGAGTAGAAGTCGCAATGAACTTTGGACAAAAGGGGAAACATCCGGACATTTCCAGTATGTAAAACGCTTGTCCATAGATTGCGATAATGATACACTTCTGGCTTATGTGGCACAGATAGGCGCAGCCTGCCATACCGGAAATAGAAGTTGTTTTTACCGAGATTTGCTCAAAAAAGAGTATGATACGATAGATCCAATGAATACGCTCCAACATTTATACGAAAATGCACTGCATAAAAAAGAAGTTCTGATTGATCAGAATTCTGTAAAAAAACAAGCTGTAGATGTGCTGTATCATATGACAGATTTAATGGCAGAGTACAATGTCAGATGGGAAGATGTAACGGAAGAGATTGATCGAAGAGAAAAGACGCATAAAGATGGTATTTAATACTAAAAAGGTATAAGGGAACAACAAACAACACGAAAAAACATGTTGAATTTTGTACAGATTGTACTATAATAAGAGTGATTAAAAAACACGTGGGAGGTGTTGTTATGTTAAGTTTTATTATTTGCTTTGCTCTGTTATTAGGGGGCTACTTTGTCTATGGCAAGGTGGTAGAAAATACGTTTTCACCAGATGACAGAGAAACACCGGCAGTCAGAATCAATGACGGTGTAGACTATGTTGTTATGCCACAATGGAAACTGTTCCTGGTTCAGCTGCTGAATATTGCAGGTCTGGGACCAATCTTTGGTGCCATGCAGGGAGCTTTGTGGGGACCGGTCGTATTTTTGTGGATTACCTTCGGTACGATCTTTGCCGGTGGTGTTCATGACTATTTTTCCGGTATGCTTTCTGAACGAAATGACGGAGCATCCATTTCAGAGGTATGTGGTATTTATCTCGGCGGCGTGATGAAAAATGTGATGCGTGTATTCAGTGTCGTTCTGTTGGTTATGGTAGGTACCGTATTTGCTGTAGGTCCTGCCGGACTGATTGTTACATTAATTAAAAACGCTGGAATCAGCGGCGCATTTGCCAGTGCAGAAGTATGGCTGTGGATTATTCTGGCATATTACTTTATTGCAACTTTCATTTCAATTGACAAGATCATCGGACGTATTTACCCATTGTTTGGTATCTGTCTGATTATTATGGCAGTTGGTGTTATCTTTGGTATCTTTACCAATCCTGCATATACCATTCCAGAGATCTGGAGTAATTTTACAAATATGCATCCAGATGGCAAACCAATCTGGAGTTTCATGTTTATTACCGTAGCATGTGGTGCGATTTCAGGTTTCCATTCTACACAGTCTCCACTGATGGCACGTTGCATGAAATCTGAAAAGCAGGGACATTTTGTATTTTATGGTGCCATGGTAGCAGAAGGTGTCATCGCTCTGATCTGGGCTGCAGCAGGATGTGCTGTGTATGAAGTGACTGGCGGTTTAAGCACCGGATTAAAAGAAATTCTTGCAAACGGACAGTCTGCAGCTATCTATGATGTCTGCATCAAGACGATGGGATCTGTCGGCGTAGCACTGGCAATGATCGGTGTTATTGTATGCCCGATTACTTCAGGTGATACAGCTTTCCGTAGTGCCCGTCTGGTACTGGCAGACTGGTTCAAGATTGATCAGAATAAGATTCAGAAACGTCTGGTTCTCTGTGTACCACTTCTGGCAGCAGGTGCTTTTATCGGACATCTGGATTATGCAATTGTATGGAGATACTTCAGCTGGACAAACCAGACTCTTGCAATGATCGTTTTATGGACCGCAAGTATGTTCCTGTATCGTGAAAAGAAGAATTACTGGATTACCGCAGTACCTGCAACCTTTATGAGTGCAGTATCCATGACCTATTTCTTCTGTGCATCAGAATGTCTTGGTCTTTCTACTGCGATTGCATATCCGGTAGGAATCATTCTCGCAGCTTTGTTCCTGGGTATTTTCATTCGTGCAACAAAGAAACCAGTAAAAACTGCATAACAGGAAATACATAGAATAAATTAATCAGGCGAGAGTATAGCTCCCGCCTGATATGTTATTTCTGAATAAAGGAAAAGAGAGAGCAGATCATGATATTAACACGAAGTCTGGGAGAGATGTCTATCCCTGAAGAAGAAATAAAACAGGATAAGAAAAGCTGCAGGAAATTTGGTCCATGTGGTGTGGGAAAAAAGGCTTTGTATCTGAATAGTTTTTATATTGACCGTCAGTATTATGTGCCAATTAAATCTGTCACCAGAATCTTTAAGAGAGTGGCTATGAGTAAAGGTGGATTTACCGGAAAGGGAGTTTTTGGTACGTTGCCATATCTGGTAGTGGAATACGACAACGGAAAAGAAAAACAGTGTAATTTCAAGCATGAAGAAGACGTGGATCGGCTGCTGGCATATGTAGAAAGTCAATTTCCAAATATTCCACTACATAGTGTGGAAGCAGAAAAAAAACTGTCCGAAAAGGCCAGACGGCTTGCAGAAAAAAAATACATATCGAATCTGTCCGATGAGGCAAAAGCAAGTCTTAAAAATCTTGAACAGGCAGAAAAATACCTTCACAGGAAATCGGATCTGTATATAGATTTAAGTCAGTCAGCAAAAAAGAAGCGTGTTTACGAGCGAAGCAATCCTGCTTATAAATGGGTAGCTTTGGCAATTACAATTATGGGTGCTGTGGCATTTGCCTATGGAGTCTATTCTCTGGTCACTCATGCCGGATTTGGTATTTACTTTTTACTGTTTGGTCTGGCAGCGATTTTCCTGTTTGCAGGAGCCAATGTTTTACCGACATCAAAAAATAACCGCAAGTATGTAGAACAGAAGTTGGAAGCTTCCGTCAATGCCATGGAACATTATATTCAGACGTATCCTGATTTTCCGGTTCCGGCTTATTACGCACATCCGATTGTCCTGAAACGCATGACAGAGATCTTAAAAGAGGGACGTGCAGAAAATCTTGAAAGTGCTCTTCAGGTTTTAAAAGGCGATTTGAAAGCATTGAATTCCAGCGTAGTGGTAGAACAGGAAGAATATGATGAAGTAGTGGCAATTAAGCCTATGTTTTTGGTAATGGATTATAAATAAAAGAAAGCACAACAGTTATGTAAGAGAATGCTTATATAGCTGTTGTGTTTTTTGTTTTTATGGTAAGATAGAAATAAGAACAGGAAATCAAAATTAGTATTATTGTTAAAATTACGGGGTTTTTAATGGAACTGAGAAAAAATAAAAAATTATATTATACGGTAAGCAGTATCTTTCTTCTTGCCTGTGCAGCGGTAATCAGAGAACTCGCAAGAGAAGAGGACTATATTTTGCTGGAAACAATATTGCAGTTCAGTCGTCATTTGATTCATGCCAGTTTATTATTTATCTGGATGAGTACCATAAAGCAGCGTATTATGCAAGCTTCCGTCAGACGTTATTTACTGGCATCAGGCACTTTGTTGATATTATGGCTGTACATACGAACCTGTAAATGGATGTTTTTCCCATCTGACACCTGGGCAAACCGATATTGCTGGTACGCATATTATATAGCATTGATTTTTGTACCACTGTTTGGTGTATTCGTCATTCAATGTCTTGGAAAATCAGAGGACTATGAATTACCTGAAAAATGGAAACTATTGTATCTTCCGGCTATATTATTATTACTACTGGTATTTACCAATGATCTTCATCAGCTTGTTTTTTGTTTTCCGGACGGATCAGCATTTTCAGATGATTATTATACATATGGTTCCTGCTATCTGCTTGTTTCTGGATGGAGTATTTTGCTTGGACTGTACTTTGTTTTGTCATTACTGTGGCAATGCCGTGCACCGGGGCGACCATGGTTTCAAAAAATCCCGGTTCTGGTCATGCTGTCAGAAGTTGCCGTTACTATTTTATATTGCATGAATATATTAAAATGTGATGTGACGGCGCTGAACTGTGCTATGATTGTTCTTTTGCTGGAGAGCTGCATACAAAGTGGATTGATTCGGTCAAATTCCAAATATGACCGTTTGTTTGAAATCGCAAATATAGAAGCCCATATTGCAGATGAAAATGGAAAGATACGTTATGTATCCGGTCAGGCACAGCAACCGGAATCACAAGTTCGGACGTGGATGACCGATTTGGAACATAATGGTATCGTCATGGATGGAAAAAGACTGAAATGTGCAAAGTTAACCAGAGGATGGATTCTTTGGTGGGAAGATGTTTCAGAAATCATGACATTTACAGAAGCCCTGGAGAACGCCGGGAAACAATTATCTGAGAAAAATGATTTGATGAAGGCAGAACTGGAGCTTCGCGAAAAAAAGTTACAAGTCGAAGAAAAAAATCGTCTATATGATCGTATTACAGAAGAAGTTACAGAACAATTAGATCAGGTAGAACGGTTATTAAAAAAGAAAGATGAAAAGGAAGAGAAGAAGCAACTAGCACATATTTGTGTTTTAAGTGCCTATATCAAACGACGGTGCAATCTGGCATTGATTGCGGAGAACGCATCTCTGTTGCAGGCAAAGGAGTTAAGTTTTTGTCTGAAAGAGTCTGCTGAAATGATGCAGCTTTATGGAATCATGGTTTCCGTGGACAGTTCTTGTCAGGGAGAAACGAAAGCAGAATATCTACTTGCTGTATATGATACATTTGAACAGCTGATCGAACAGATACTGGATCAGACCGATGCAATGCTTTTGAATGTATGCGTGTTAAATAATCAAATTTCTATGAAAATCCAGATGAATCTGGAAAAAGACTGGAACATACCAAAGTGGAACTGCTGGTATGCAGTGGGAGGCAGTGTGAACATACAACAAATGAACAAAACCTGGTATTTAGAATTTACGATGAAATCAGATTTAGTGTAAATAAAGGAGAAACTTGAGAATGACTACGGTATCGCAAATGTCATATGTTACAAGAGGTATGATTCTTCTGTGTCTGTACGGGCTTTTTCTGCTTCAGTTTGGATGCATGATAACAGGTGTTTGGAAAAAAGAAAAACCGATACTTCGATATTGCCTGAGTATTTTAATGATAACAGGAATCGTATTGTTATCATTTCGAGACGTGAATCAAAAACTCTTTTTTAACAGATTATCAGATAAAAAGATCATAGAGACAACAATCAGTCAGTTACCGATATGGGGTGTCATACTGACACTGTTAAGTTTGACGGTGCTGACAGGCAGGATGATCTGGCATGTGATTCATTACGAAAGAAGTACACTGACAAAATCTGCTATAAAAGAAAGTGTAGAATGTCTTCCGATGGGACTTTGCTTTTTTACAGAACAGGGATTTATATTATTGTCTAATTGGAAAATGGAGCAGATATGTCAGGAGTTGACCGGAAAGGATCTTCAGAATGGAAATGTTTTCTGGACCAGATTATCAAGAAATCAGATAACGAATCATACAGAACCTGTATGGTATGAACGAACACATTGTTTACGTATGAAAAACGGAGAAATTTGGTCTTTTGAAAAACAATTATTAAAAATGGATACAAAAGATGTGTGGCAGTTGACAGCTGTTAATATTTCAGAATTGTATCAGTTATCTCAACAATTAAAAAAAGAAAACAGCCAGCTTACAGAAATGAATCAGAGACTGAGACAACATGGGGAAAACATGGATGCATACGTGCGCAGTCGTGAAATTTTGGAAACTAAGATTCAGATTCACAAAGAAATGGGGCAGGCGCTGCTGGCATCCAGGGCATATCTGACACAGAGCGAATCTGTCATTGAAAAAGAAAGCGTACGAAAACGCTGGGAGTATGTTGTTTTGCTTTTGAAAAAAGAAGCTGAGATTTCAGAAGGAAAAAATGAATGGAAACAATTTATAAAAACAGCAGAAGACGCCGGTGTGAAGATCATCGTACATGGGGATATTCCAACGGAAGAGAAGCAACAGGAATTGTTAATGGCGGCAGCAGCAGAAGCACTTACAAATGCAGTACGTCATGGCGGAGCAGATCAGCTGCGGATAGAAATACAACACAAAACCAACTGGAACATATTTTTTACAAATAATGGAAAAAAACCGGAATCGATCGTGACCGAAGGCGGTGGACTTGGTTCTCTGCGTATTCGTCTTGAAGAAGTCGGTGGGAGTATGAATATTTTTACAAAACCAGAATTTGTTCTGGCAATCACCTTGCCAGAGAAAGGAACAGAATATGATACCAACACAAGTACTGATTGTAGAAGATGATCCTATGACCAGAACACTTTTTGAAATTTATCTGAAAAACAGTGAACGGTATGTACTGGCAGGATCCATTGAAAGTGCATCTATGGCAGAATTGTATTGTCTGACCAGACAGGTAGATTTGATTATTATGGATGTCTGTACGGCATTTCATGCAAGCGGGCTTATTGCTGCAGAAAAAATAAAGAAAAATCATCCAAGAATCAAAATTTTAATGGTGACCAGCCAACCAGAATGCGATTTCATTCACCGTGCAAAAGCTGCAGGAGTAGATAGTTTCTGGTATAAAGAACCTTCTTCTGAAGTGATTTTAGATTTGATTGACCGCACAATGAACGGGGAGCATATTTATCCTGACGGTACTCCAAACCGTAAGATCGGCGAGGCACTCAGCACAGAATTTACAGAGCAGGAACTGAAAATTTTAAGAGAGCTGACCAGTGGCGATACAGATGAGGAAATTGCGGCAAATCTGCATTTATCTATTTGGACTGTGCGTAAATATGTAAAACAAATGTTGGAAAAGACACAATTTAAGTCACGTACTCAGCTTGCAGTAGCCGCAAGAGAAAGTGGTCTGGTTATCAAAGGTTATTAAAGAATATTCCTGGTTGTGTATACTAATATTAGGATAGCAACTTCTATCAGTATTTTTTATAATAAAGAAAAAAGTCCAGGGAGGTGTAAGGTATGGGTTTTTTAGGAAAATTATTTGAAAAAAAGGTATGTGATATTTGTGGCGGCGAGATTGGAATGTTAGGGAACAGAAAATTGGATGATGGAAATCTGTGCAAAAATTGTGCCAAAGAACTTTCACCATGGTTTTCCGATCGCAGACACAGTACCGTGGAAGAAATTCGTCAGCAGTTAGCTTATCGGGAAGATAATAAGAAAAAAGTACAGATGTTTCAGATCACCAGAGATTTTAAAGGCAGCAATGCACATGTATTTATTGATGATCAGCACGGATGGTTTACCATTGCATCCCGGATCAATGTAGAAAATAATCCGGACATTCTGGAACTGTCTCAGATCACAAGCTGCCGTCTGGATGTGGAACAGGAACGTACAGAGGAATTCTATGAAGATAAAGAAGGAAATGAACAGAGCTATGATCCACCAAGATACAACTATTCTTATGACTATAAAATAGAACTCGGTGTTCGCACTCCATGGTTCAATGAAATGAGAATGTCTCTGAATACATTTTCCATTCCGGAACATGACAGGGGACGAATTCTCGACACAGAAAGTCTGGGAAATCAGATTGTAGCTGCACTGACACAATGTCAGCAGCCTGGAAATATGGGAATGGCTGGAAGACAGATGGCTGACATTGGTCAGCAGACATACCAGCAGCCAGGTTGTCAACCTCAGATGAATACTCAGCCAGCTGCAAGAATCAAATGTGACAAATGTGGATGGACACCAACAGATATGACCAATATCCCGAAGTTCTGCCCATTCTGCGGAGATCCAATCGACTGGAATGATCAAATTTCGTAATGTATGAAAAATTGACAGATGGAATCAGAAAAATGAGGTGATGAAATATGGCAGATACAATGGAATATAAATGCCCATCCTGCGGTGGCTCAATGGAGTTTGACAGTAACACACAGAAATTAAAATGTCCATTTTGTGCTACAGAAGTAGGAATAGAAGAATGGGAGGATGTTCAGGAAGAGCAGGCCGGTATGCAGCAGGGAGATACCTACTGGGAAGCTATGGGAGGTGATTCTTCCTGGACTCGTGAAGAAACAGCAAATATGGCTGTCTATTCCTGCCAGTCCTGTGGTGGAGAGATTGTCGCAGATAAAACGACAGGTGCAACTGCCTGCCCATACTGTGGAAACCAGGTAGTTGTGAAAGGTACATTTTCAGGCGACCTGAAACCGGATTATATCATACCGTTTAAGCTGGACAAAAAAGCGGCAAAAGCAGCCTATAAAAAACATCTTACAAAGAAAAAATTCTTGCCTGGTATTTTTGCAAAAGAGAATCATATCGATGAAATCAAAGGTGTGTATGTACCGTTCTGGCTGTTTGATACGAAAGTCCATGCAGATGTGAACTATGAAGCAGAAAAAGTGAAAGTCTGGACATCTGGTGATACAGAATATACCGAACGGTCAACTTATGATTTGGGAAGAAGCGGATCCCTGTCATTCGAGCACCTTCCGGTAGACTGCTCCAGAAAAATGGATGATAAACTGATGGAATCTATTGAACCTTATCAGTTTCAGGATGCCGTTCCATTTAAGGCAGCTTATTTGTCTGGATATATGGCCGACCGATACGATGTCGAAATGACAGAAGGGCGAAAACGAGCAGAAGAAAGAATCAAACGAAGTGCAGAAGAAGCGTTAAAACCCGGAATTTCAAAATATGATTCTGTAGAAACCAAATCCAGTGATGTACATATTGTAGATGCCAGATACTGGTATGTGTTGTATCCGGTATGGATTTTAAATACAACATGGCAAAAAAATCAATATATTTTTGCCATGAATGGGCAGACTGGAAAAATGGTGGGAGATCTGCCTTTTGACAGAGGCGCATTCTGGAAATATGTGGCAACCAGAGGCGTTGCAATCGGAGCTGTACTGTATGCACTCATGTGGATGATTATATATATGGTATAGGAGGGCAGACAGATGAAGAAGACTATTTCAAAAATAAAGCTCTTATTGTCGATGGCACTGATATTGACGATAATATCCGGAAAATTTGTAAATGTAAATGCCATGTTTTCCGACACACAGTCAACACCCCAGCAAGAAGTATCGTCCTATGAACGTCTGAAAGATGAGGCTGGTCTTTTAAGTGAAGATGAAGCAGAAAATCTGTTGGCGCAGCTGGATGAAATCAGTGAACGGCAGAGTTGTGATGTCATTGTGGTAACGGTGGCATCTCTTGATGGCAAAACAGCCGAAAGCTATGCAGATGATTATTTTGATTTCAACGGTTATGGACTGGGTCAGGACAGAGATGGAATTCTTTTGCTTCTGTCAATGGAAGATCGAGATTGGGCGATTAGTACCCACGGTTTCGCAATTACAGCCTTTACCGATGCTGGACAGAACTATATGACGGATCAATTTTTATCTTATATTAGTGATGGAGAGTATGCACAGGGCTTTCAGAAATATGCAGAATTATGTGATCAGTTTCTAACTCAGGCGAAAGAAGGAGAACCCTATGATATAGACAATCTTCCCAAAGGTTCCGTGGCTTTTGTCTGGCTCCCGATAGACATTGTCATTGGCTGTATCATTGCTTTTTTCAGGGCACAGGGCAAGAAGAAGAGTCTGAAGACAGTAAGAAAAAAAGTAAGTGCAAGAGATTATATTGTACAGGGAAGTCTGAAAGTCAGAACCGGCAGAGAGATTCTGCTCAACCGTGTAGTGTCATCCAGAGATATCTCAAGATCGGATAGCGATTCTTCTGGTTCCAGTGGCGGAAGCAGTACTCACACCAGCTCGTCCGGGGAAACTCACGGAGGATCCAGTGGAAAATTTTAATGTAACTAAGGAGAAAAGTATAAAAAATGAATCCATATCTTGGAAACAATGCAAAAAAAGTGAAACTATCATCCTATATGATCAGCATTTTCTGTGTGCTATGCGTAGCTGCATCTGCTCAGGTTGTGAAAAAAGATATTTGCACTGGAGAGGAACTGGTCGGCATCATAGCAGGTCTTGTGCTAATGGGACTATTTCTGTGGCCAATTCTTCGTACCGTTCGTAATTTCATAAGCTATCGGAGAACACAGAAGATCGCAGGATGGTTATCTTATTATGAAGAAGAGGAGGTCAGTTTTCAGAAACTGGAGACGGAACTCGGTCGCAATGTACCTGCTCAGATAAAATATCTGGTTCGGAAGGGATATCTGCAGAACCTGAAGATAGATATGGAGAAAAAATGCATAGAGATTATGGCGCCGAACAAACAGGTAGAAGAACAGATTTATCAGGATCGGATTTGTCCATACTGTGGAGCAAAAAACAGAACAGTAAAAGGCAGAGTGGCAACGTGTGAATTTTGTGGGCAGAAGATCTGATAAGCTGCTATTAAGATACCGTAAAGGGCACAGCCTGTGGATGAAGATCCCTGGCTGTGCCTTTTACGGTGTTTGGAAAGAGTACTAATTTTAGGATAGGAGAACAAAGGATAATTCGTTAAAATAATAAAACAACAAGAAAGAAGGAGAGAGTATGGTCGTCTGATGAAGGAAAGGGGGCAAGAGAATAATGAAAAAAATATTAACGGGATTGATTGTAATTCTGATGCTGACTGGAATGACGGTGTCGGCAGAAGAAGAAACCATCTGGAACTTTGACAGCGATGCGTATACATTGCGGGAATATATGGGTACAGACACGAATGTAGTGGTTCCGGATACACTGGATGGAGTACCCGTCAAAGTACTGTATATGAGTTGTCTGGGAAGTTCAGATACGCTTACCTCTGTGGTTCTGCCGGACAGTGTGACAGTACTTCGAAACGGTGCTTTAAGCTTCTGTGAGAATCTGACACAGATTACATTATCCGAGAATCTGATCAGTATTGGGCGTGGGTGTCTGGGCAGTAACCATGCACTGACAGAGATCACCATACCGGCATCTGTCTGTTATATGAGAGGGGATGCGCTCGGTTTTTGCTTTAATATGCAAAAGATTGTATTTGAAGGAGCCTGCCCTGTATTCTATTCACAAGCCTTGTGTGCACTTCCGGATGATGTGGTAGTTTATGTACCGGATGATCAGCTGGAAGCATACAAGAAGGTGTTTGAAGAGAATGATCTGATGCTGGAGATTCAGCCAAGTGGAAAGCCGGCTGTGCTGCACACCCCTGACGAATACCTGGATACAGAAAATCTGATCTTCGACCCGGAAACGGGAACGATTACCGGTTATGAGGGAACAAATGCAAGACTGACGATTCCGGAAACGATTGACGGAGTGCCGGTAAAGTCAATTGGAAAAAGAGCATTTGCTTTTCATGATATTCTGTCGTATCTGACACTTCCGGAAGGACTGGAAGAAATAGAAGACGAAGCCTTCACAGATGTACAGACTTTGTATTATGTGGAGTTTCCATCTACTTTAAAAAGAATTGGTGATTATGCATTCAGGGGCTATGGCGGAGATGATTTGAATTTGCCGGAAGGTCTGGAATACATTGGAAAAGGAGCTTTCATTTATACAGCTCTGACTCAGGATCTGATCATCCCGGAAGGAGTAAAAGAAATTGGTCCGTCTGCATTTGCTTCGATGGTATGGACATCGAATGTATATCTTCCATCTACACTGGAGAAGCTGGATGAAGAATGCTTTAAGAATGCCAGTCTGACATATGTTTATATGGATGGTACGACTCTGCCGGAGATTGCGGATACTGCCTTTGCAGAATGCAGCAATCTGAGGGATATTGACCTGAATGAACACTGTACCAGACAGCAGATGCTGGATGTACAGGAGATTGTGGATGCGCAGGGACTGGAATGCCGGGTATGGAGAAATCAGAACACAGAAACGGTGGCTGCGCATTTTTCCATAGTAGAAAATCCAGATGATCCGAATACACTATATATCAGTGGATATGAGGAAGATCTGCCTAAGGTACGCAGTTACGGTACTTATAAGGAATGGAAAATTACAGGAGTTGCAGACGGTGCGTTAAAAGGCGACCAAACGATTACCTATTTTGCAGTCAATCATAATGATCTGTTTACTTATATTGGAAAAGAGGCATTTGCAGAAAGTATTGTGGAGCATGTGGATCTGTTTGATTCTGTGACTACCATTGGTGCAGAAGCTTTCCGAGACTGTACAGAGTTGAAGGAGATCACGATTCCGGCATCTGTGACAGAGATTGGAGAAAATGCTTTTGCAGGATGCAGCGGTCTGACGCAGGTGAACATTTTATGCGATGTAGGATTGCTTCCGGAAGGAGCTTTTGCCGGATGTGAAAATCTTACAGAGGCTACTGTGATGACAGGCAGTATTCCGGCAAGACTTTTCGAAGAATCCGGACTTACGACTCTGCATATGGGAGATGGCGTGACGGCTATTGGTGCAAGAGCATTTGCAGGAACTTCATTGAATGAATTTATTATACCAACGAATATTCCGGTTAACGGAGAATCGCTGGAAGGCATCAGCACGGAGTGTATCAGGATCAGTGCCGATGCAACGGATGAGCAGGTGGCAGAATGGGCAGCAGTATTAGATTATCCATGGTATGACACTCTGCACAGAGTCGGTGAAGAATCGTCGTTAGTAAAAATGCCATATGAACCATTGGCGGAAGACAACTTTGAATTTGATCCGGATACCAGAACAATTACAGCATATACCGGAACAGCAGTGGATGTGATTATACCGCGCACGATTGATGGAGTGCCTGTAGAAAATATTTCCTATAATGCTTTTGAATGTGCCAGAGATTATCTCACTTCAGAGATGGCAACAAATCAGGAAGAGGGCGACTGGATTCCAATGCGCTGTCTGATCCTGCCGGAAACACTGAAATCCATAGAAGATAGTGCCTTTATGGACTGCCACGATCTGGAAACCGTCATCTGCTATGCACCGTTAGAAAATACCAATAAAGGTGTATTCCAGGAATTACAGGGACTGAAAACAGTGATCTTTGTAAACGGAGTTCGCCAGATGGATAATTATCTGTTTAATTACTGTAAGAACCTGAAGACAGTATGGTGCAAGAATCAAGTGGACCGTATCGGAATGCAGTGTTTCGGAGTAACTGGTCTGGAACAGCTTTGTGTAAATGCAAAGGATATCGATTACAGTGCGTTTATCGGATCTGAGTCATTGAAAGAAATTCATATTCGCAGCGGAGTGGAGCGTTTGAACATGACAGCATTTGGAATGTTGACAGGAATCGAAACCATCTGTCTGGAAGGTGTGGATCCAAATGGACTGGAAACAGACTGGGTAAACTTAGAGAACGGCAGCGTTACTATTCTGGTACCGGAAGATACTACAGATGAACAGATGCAGCTTCTGGTTCAGAAATTCCAGGGATCCGCAATTATTACGGAGGCGTCTCAAGTGAAACGAGGAACCTGTCAGATGCCGGAAAATCCAATGCCGGATATCGCAGAGATACTCAGTGCGTATGGACTTTCCTGACGGAATATGACGGATCATTCATAAAACGGTAATACCTGCTGCCAGATAAAAGAAATCTCTCTGGCAGCAGAAAATAAAAAATATATTTCATCATTAGAAAGGAGATGTGTACACATGACAAAGAAGATGGGAGTTTTTGCGGTAACAGGAATGATGGCTGCTATGATGGCAACAGGAGTATTGGCTGAGGATCTGACCAAAGAAGATGTATCCGGTCTCTGGATATTACAACAATGGAGATCGAAGGAATGACTATGAGTCCGGCTGATATGGGTCTGGATGCCACATTGGAATTTGGGGACAGTGATACCTGGGAAATGACTATGTCCGGTGAAGATCCAACGCAAGGAACCTGGGAATTAGCAGGCGAAGAGATCATTATGCATTCGGATACAGCTGAGGATGTCAAAATGGCAATCGATGAAGAAGGAATGTTAATTGGTGATATCGACAGTACGATCATGACCTTTAGCAGAGAAAAACCGGAAGCAACCGACTGGGCATCCATCATCGGTAACCCGGTGACAGACGAAGTGGAACTAAGCGACTTTGCAGGCACCTGGAAAATCATTGCTGTTGAGATGGATGAGATGGTAATGTCTTCTGACACCTGGGGAATAGAAGCTACATTAGTTGTGAAAGAAGACGGTACAGCATCTCTGGAATTAAAGGATCAGTTTAACGATTCAGAACCGACAAAGACAGAGCTGAAGGGTACACTGGAGGATCAGACATTGAAACTGGAACTCATTGATGATAGTGAGAGTCATTTCGGTCTCTTCCTGAGCCCGGATAATCTGTCTCTGAATCTGCAGGATACTGGACTTCTGAAGAATATTGATTATATTGATTCAGAAGAAGAAGGTGCTGAACCAGAACCAAATTCTATCGTATATTTTGAAAAAGCAGAATAAACCGAAACAATTGATCGTTTAAGTAAAGAATATTTTAAATAAGTAAAGAAATAGGCGGTGATTTCACTTGATTATGGAATCACTGCCTATTTTTGAATTTCCAATGACCTTTTTTTGACATTTCGTGTCAAAAAGAGGTCATTGGTGCCAACTGTATTGTTTTAAACAACTAACAAAGTATAATTATTTATAAATAGCATTTTTAAATAGACCTTTTTAAAAATGTGTGGAATTAAATGAATGGAGGAATCACAATGATCATTAATAAAAAATTAGAAGGAACAAAATTAGAAATTCTGTTGGAAGGAAGACTGGATACCACAACTTCTCCGATGTTGGAAACAGAATTGACGCAATCAATCGACGGTCTTACAGAATTGATTTTTAATTTTGAAAAATTAGAATATATATCCTCAGCAGGTCTTCGTATTTTACTTGCTGCTCAGAAGATCATGAATAAGCAAGGAAGTATGGTTGTAAAAAATGTAAATGAAATCATTACCGAAGTATTTGAGGTTACAGGATTTGCAGATATTTTAACAATTGAGTAAAAAGGAGTATTCGCTCGATGGAAATGTGAGGAATGAAAGAGAAAAAGAATGGATACGAATTATTTATGCGAACAAAAACTAAAAAGAGAAAATCCACACTTACATAAGCTGTTTGAAAACAGTGTGTTTTGTGTCCAACAAATGCTGGTAAAATATCAGAATATTTTTCCTACCTATACAGATCACACAGCACTCCACTCATTAGAGGTAATTGATTTTTGCAATCATTTGATCGGCAGGAATATTGACCAGATGAATGCAGATGAGATCTATGTACTTTTGATGGCAGCCTATCTTCACGACAGTGGGATGGGAATCACTATGTCTGATTATGAGAATTTTCGAAAAAGAATAGATTTTGAAGATTATTTCGATACACATTCGCAGGAAAACATTCCAGACATTATCAGGGATTTTCATCAGGAATTCAGTGGTGAGTATATAAAAAAGTATGCAGAACTTTTTGAAATACCGTCACAGGAACATCTTTTTGCAATTGTACAGGTTTCAAGGGGACACAGAAAAACAGATTTGTGGGATACAGAAGAATATCCGGAAGAATTCTACGTTCCAAATGGAAATAAGATTCATCTGCCCTATCTGGCATCCCTTATTCGTCTTGCAGATGAACTCGACATTGCAGCTGACAGGAATCTACAATTTATGTATGATGTAGAAAAGATTGACAATGAATACAGTCGGTTGGAGTTTAAAAAACATCAGGCAATCCGTCAGTTAAGTATAAATGAAGATTCTCTTATTATGATCGCAGACAGATCAGATGAAAGTGTGTACCAGAGCATATTAGACCTGAAAGAAAAATTAGACCAAACCTTTCAGGAATGCAAGAAGGTTGTCAGAGAAAGAACACCGTATCGTATCACACAACGAGATATTTTGATTCAACCGTACAACAGTTTTTTCTTAGAAGAGGCAGAGGTAAAAAGGCTGGCTATACAAGGAAGACTGCTTTCAGAATATGAACAGCCGGTATATCAAAAGATCATGAATGAAAGAAGTGGGTTAACACTTTTAGATGTTGGATGCAACAATGGATGGAAAACGAAAATGCGTTTTTCGAATGAGAATTTTAAAAAAATTATAGGAATAGATTGTCTGAGACCACTCATTGAACAGGCACAAAAAGAATTAGAAGACAACGTATTTTCCTTTTACACCTGTAATGTTATGGACGCAGATTTTTCAGAAAATCTCAGGCAGATCATGCGACAGGAAAATCTGGATACATTTGATATCATTCATTGTTCATTTTTACTGATGCATACAGAAAGACCAGATGATATTTTAAAAAATCTCAGATCCTTTTTGGCCCGGGACGGAAAACTTATTGTGATAGAAGCAGATGATACGGAAAGCTGCATGATTCCTGACAGGGAAGGATTATTTCAAAAATTTCTCGAAATACTTTTAAATGATCCATATGCAGGAAAAAGAACAATGGGTGCGGAATTGCCACAGCTTTTATCAGACAATGGATATACAGATATCCATTGCGAATGTTCAAAAGTATATTCTTCAGGCAGTGAAAGAGAAAAGAAAGAACAAATATTTGAAACCTTCTGTTCTTATTTACCGGAAGACTTATTGTTACTTAGGAAGCAAAGTAAACTTTATCAACGTGATTGGGAATGGGTAAATCAGAATTTCAATAAACTTCATGAACAGATGACAGACGATGAATCAACGATTTCCATGGGAATAAAAATATATACCTGTGGAGGAGAAACATATGCCTGATACAAATTTACAATTAACTTCCCTGTCGGCTGAGCTTCTGGAACCGGCATTGGAAATCTGCGAAGCATGTATAGG
>CAKRON010000044.1 GCA_934373455.1 uncultured Marvinbryantia sp. | reverse complement strand
AAGCAGGACAGGCTGTGATCGTTCGCCGTGATACAAGAGAGAAGATTACCGTATCTCTGGAAGAGCTTACCGGAAAAGTAGCAGAAGTTCTGGAAACAATGCAGAAAGATATGCTGGAGAGAGCAAGAGCACATAGAGAGTCACACACATATACAGCAAAGACTCTGGACGAGTTTAAGGATATTGCAGAGAATAAACCTGGATTTATCAAAGCTATGTGGTGTGGAGATCAGGCATGTGAAGATGCATTAAAAGAAGAAGCAGGTGTAACATCCCGCTGTATTCCATTTGAGCAGGAAGAAATTACCTGTGAATGTATCTACTGCAAGAAACCAGCGAAATCTATGGTATACTGGGGCAAAGCATATTAAGATCTGAGATTTCCAGAAATAATATGACGATACCGGAACAAATAAAAAGAAAAAAATGCACAAAATTTGCAAATAAAATAAGTGAAAAATAACGAAAAGCACACAATTATGCCAGAAATGAAAAGCAGTTGTGTGCTTTTTGACTATTTACATATAAAAATATGACAAATGTCATATGAAAAATGTTACAATGTACAGGTGAAAAAAGTTAAGAAAAAATTTATAGTATTTATAACAAATAATTACTTGGGAGGTAATTGAAAAATGAAAAGAAAAGTGGTTACAGCGTTAATTTGTACAGCAGCTCTGGGAAGCATGATGGCTATGAGTGCAAGTGCAGAAGGAAAACTGATCGGTTACACATGTATGGATGGAACAAACCCATTCTTCGTTGCTCTTCAGGGTGCTATTGAAGAAGTAGTAGAAGCAAATGGTGACGAGCTGGTAGCTATGGACCCGGCAAATGATTCCAACAAACAGATTGACCAGATCGAAGACCTGATCTCCAGAGGAATCGAATTAATGTTTGTAAATCCTGTAGATGCTGACGGTATCATTCCTGGACTGGATATGTTAAAAGATGCAGAGATTCCAATGTTTGGTTTCGATACACAGGTTGGTGATATGAGCTACTTAGTATCTTATGCCGGATCTGATAACTACAATGCTGGTTATGTTTGTGGTGAAGACCTTGCTAAGAAAGTTCCGGAAGGTGGAGATATTCTGGTACTGGATTCCCCAACTATGCAGTCTGTAACAGACAGAACAAATGGATTTATGGATGCGATCAAAGAATCTGGTGTAGAATTTAACGTAGTAGGACAGCAGGATGCTCAGGGTAACCAGCAGGTTGCTAATGAAAAAGCTACTGACCTTCTGACAGCTAACCCAGATGTAGTAGCTATCTTTGGTGGAAATGACCCAACAGCTCTTGGCGCATATGCAGCAGCCGATGCAGCAGGTGTATCTCCACTGATCTATGGTGTTGACGGATCTCCAGACGTAAAAGCGCTTCTGAAAGATACTATGATTGAAGGTACCGGAGCACAGTCCCCAATCACAATTGGTAAGACAATCGCTGAAACAGCTTACAAATGGTTAGATGGCGAAGAAGTAGAAGAATTCATCCCAATCGAAACATTCCTTGTAACAGCTGATAACGTAGATGATTACGGTACAGATGGATGGCAGTAAGCCGACAGGCAAAAAATAAAATCTGATAACGAGGTGACAAAGGGCTTTGCTCCTTAAGCGGGCAGAGCCTTTTCCATGACACAGAAAATATTCTTTTCTGTGCCATGGAAAGTATGAAAAAAGACAGGTGGTGGCGATTAGTGAGTGAAAAATACTTACTTGAAATGAAGGGCATTAGCAAATCCTTCCCTGGAGTTAAGGCTCTGCAGAACGTAAACCTTCAGCTGAAAGCAGGAGAAGTACATGCACTTCTTGGAGAAAACGGAGCAGGAAAATCAACGCTGATAAAAGTATTGGGTGGTATTTATCATGCAGAAGAGGGCGAAATCTTCATTGATGGTCAGAAAACAGAGATCAATGATGTAGTGGCAGCCCGTCATGCAGGTGTTTCGATCGTGCATCAGGAACTGGTGCTGGTGCCATATATGACTGTTGCAGAAAATATATTCCTTGGACGGGAACCGGGAACAAAGATGAACGTGGATCGTGTAAAGATGTCCAGGGATGCACAGGAACTGTTGGATGCTTATGAGATGAATATCAATGCTGATACACTGGTTGAGAAACTGACAATCGCCCAGCAGCAGATGGTTGAGATCGTAAAAGCAATTTCATTTAATTCCAAAATTCTGGTTATGGATGAACCGACGTCATCCATATCTGATAAAGAAGTCGGTTTCTTATTTGAGACTATGCGTACCCTGACCAAGAAAGGGGTAGGTATCATCTATATTTCTCATAAGATGAGTGAATTGGAAGAAATCTGTGACCGCGTTACTGTCATGCGAGATGGTCAGACAGTAGGTACCAGAGTGGTAAAAGAGACAAATAAAGATGCTCTGATTGCCTTGATGGTAGGACGTGAGTTGACAAATTATTATACAAGAGATTTCCTGGAGCCGGGAGAAGTGATCCTGAAATGTGACCATATTTCTGATGGAAAAATGGCAAAGGATGCCAGCTTCGAGCTTCGTAGAGGGGAAATCATTGGTTTTGCAGGTCTGGTTGGAGCTGGACGAAGCGAAACTATGAAAGCAGTATTCGGACTGGCTGAGCATATGACAGGAGATGTCTATGTGAAAGGGCAGAAAGTGAAGATTAAGTCTCCAGTGGATGCATTAAAGTATGGAATCGCACTGGTTCCGGAAAGCCGAAAAGAAGAAGGTCTTTACAAGGTACAGAGTGTAAAGTTTAATTCTACGATTGAAGTGCTGGGACAATTTATTAAGAATCTTCATGTAGATAGCAAAAAAGAAGAAGAAATTACTCAGAAATATATCGATATGATGGCAACTAAGACACCGAGTCAGGAGCAGGTAATTGGTAATCTGTCCGGTGGAAACCAGCAGAAAGTAATGATTGGACGCTGGCTTGCAACCCACCCTGAGATTCTGATTCTGGATGAACCGACCCGTGGTGTGGATGTTGGTGCAAAGGCAGAGATCTATTCTATCATGAACGATCTGGTAAAAGAGGGAATGTCCATTATCATGATTTCCTCCGAACTTCCGGAAATCATCAACATGAGTGACCGTGTCTATGTCATGAATGACGGACGTGTCACAGGATGTCTGAATCATGAGGAAGCAGAGCAGGAAGCAATCATGCAGCTTGCAGCAAAATAAAAATCATATCGTATTTTAAGGAGGAAACGTTATGGCATCCAGAGTAAAAAATGGAATCGTCAAATATTTTAAAGACAATATCGGTATTATCATTGCATTGATTGCAATGTGTGTATTTATGCTGATTTACCCAAAGACAAGAACTACATTTATGACACCTAAGAACTTATTCAATATTCTTCGTCAGAATGCATCGAATATGTTCCTGGCAACAGGCATGACAATGGTTATCATCCTGGGTGGAATCGAACTTTCTGTTGGTTCCGTTATCGCACTTTCAGGATGTGTGGCTGCAGGATCTGTAGTATACTTCCATCTTCCAATCGTAGTTGGATTTATTCTGGCTATTTTAGTTGGAGCATTGGTTGGTGTATTTAATGGTTTTGTTATCTGTAAAACAGATATCCCACCTTTCATCGTAACACTGGCATCTATGAACATTGCAAAAGGTATTGCGCTGGTTATCACCGGTGGTGCTCCGATTCGTTGTATGGAACCACTGTTTAAATGGCCAGGTGCAGGATATATCGGACCATTCCCGGTACCTGCAGTACTGATGATTATTATCTTCATCATTGCAGTATTTATGGTGAACAGAACACAGCTTGGACGTCACATCTATGCAGTAGGTGGTAATGCACAGGCAGCAAAATTCTCAGGTATCAACGTAGAAAAAGTAAAATTCATCGTGTATACATACACAGGAATCATGGCAGGTATTGCAGGTGTTATCATTGCATCCCGTCTGTATTCCGGACAGCCGACAGCCGGTGATGGCGCAGAAATGGATGCCATCGCAGCCGTAGTCGTAGGTGGTACTTCCATGAGTGGTGGTTCCGGTACACTTGGCGGAACACTGATCGGTGTATTAATCATCGGTATCCTGAACAATGGATTGAACCTGATGGGTGTAGACTCCAACTGGCAGTATATTGTAAAAGGTCTCGTAATTCTGCTGGCAGTATACGTAGACTGGGTAAGAAATAAAAAAGCAGGAAGATAAGTTTCACTTCACATATAGTAAAAGGACAGATCCCCATGTCATATGGCATGGGGATTTTTTTGTACATATATGGGATCTTTCTGTCTGCTAAGACACGTCAATTTTTGTGCATTTGCTGCGGCGTCTATTGTCCTGTGCATTTTTGCGAACAACCCTTTGCAAAAATACACAGAACACTATCCTCGCATCTGCAACAAAAATTTTCCTACCGTCTTGAGCAGAGCAGAAAAGATGCCATATACAGACTCAAAATTACAGCATGCCATATGACCGGGATCTGTTTTTTTATACGTGATCGAAACTTATCAGATAAAAAAACATATAAACAGAAACCCAACTGCGCTCATCTGTGAAAGACGGTAGGAAGATTTTGAAAGCATCTGCGAGGATAGTTTTCGTTATATTTTTGCAATGTTTGTTCGCAAAAATATGGCGAATAATAGACGTCGCAGCAGATGCTCAAAATCGACGTGTCTGAACAGATGAGCGCAGTTGGGTTTCGTCCGTTTATATATTGAATAAAATAAAAACTCTTGACCCAAATCTTTTTCAGACATAAAATTTAAACAGATGTTTACGTGTGTGAAGCAAAAAATTTGGGAGTATATATGAACAGAAAAGTGATTTTAGCAGCTATTCTGGCAGCGGTGTCTGCGCTGACAGGATGTCAGGCGGCAGAAGTAGTGGAAGAGGAACATGATCCAAAGATATTTGGTGCTACATATATGACCAGAAATAATCCATATTTTGATGTATTGCATGAGGCAATTGAAAATGTGGTGGAGGCAAATGGAGATATTGTGATTTCGCGTAACCCTTGCCAGGATCAGGAAAAACAGAACGATCAGATTCTGGAAATGCTGGATGAGGGTATCGAAGTATTATTTTTGAATCCGGTAGACTGGGAGACGGTAAAGCCGGCTCTGGAAGAGTGCCAGAAGAGAGGCGTCATAGTTATTAATATGGATACTGTGGTCAAAGATCAGGAATATGTGGCATCCATAATTGAGACAGATAACTATGAGGCAGGTGTACAGTGCGCAGAAGATATGATGCAGCGGCTGGATAAGGCCAGAATTGTTGTGCTGGATAATCCGATACAGACATCGATATCCAATCGTGTACAGGGATTTATAGATACAGTGGAAAGTTCGGCAGAAAGAGAGAACTATAAAGTTATTGCACGAAAATGTGGTCAGGGAGAATTTGAAGACAGCGCAGAAGCTATGGCATCCATCCTGGATCGAGGTGTGGAATGTGAGGTTGTGCTTGGAGGAAATGACCCGTCGGCGCTGGGAGCGCTGGCGACATTACAGCAGTATCATAGAGATAAAGACGTATTAATATACGGTATTGACGGATCGCCGGATTTTAAGTCAATGCTGAATCTCGGTCTGGTGACAGGAAGCAGTGGTCAGGATCCGAGACAGATAGGACAGGTGGCGGCAGAGACGGCGTATAAGTGCCTGGAAGGCAAGAAAGTGGACAAATATATCAGTATCACACCTTATATGATTACACAGGAGAATCTGGATGACTATGAAATTACCGGATGGGGCAGATAGAGATGGGGTGGAAAGAATGAATGAAGAAAAAGACAAAAATGTAATCCTTCTTCAGGGATCTATGCTGGCACTGAATGTTCTGGCAGTCATCATGATTTCGACTTTTATCAACTATACAACCGAAAAGATCATTTATCGATATGATGCCAGGACATTTCTTGATGGTGTAATGGCAATACCGGAGAATCCGGAAAGGGTAATGCGTACCTGCATCATGGCGGCATGTCTGTTGGTAGTTTCATTTCTTTTTCGGCAGATGGTAAAAAAATATAAATTGATGATCTGTTCCATGCTATTTGATATGGTGTTATGTTTTATGGTGATTTATACCCTGAATTTTAATTACAATGGGTTACTGTTATTTTTATTTGCGACGATGATTTCCCTGGTAAAGGGAGGAAAAGTAAAAGTAGCATTGGTAGCATTGGCAATCGGAGGCTATGTGCTGGCAGATTATGAATTACTGTCGATTTATATGCCTTTGTATCATCTGAATTCCTACATACAATATTATCCGGCATCTGCCCAACAGTTGTTTTATGGAGTGTCCAATATATTGATCTCGCTGAACGTAGTACTTTTCATCATTTATTGTGTTTACGTAATCAATGCCCAGAGAGGAACTATTGAACAGATCAATGAACTCTATCACGAAATACAGACGGCCAATGAACAGTTGCAGGAATATGCCAGTATGACAGAGAAGATGACACAGACAAAAGAAAGAAACCGTCTGGCACGGGAGATTCATGATACACTGGGACATACTCTGACGGGAATTGCTACGGGACTGGATGCCTGCCTGGCGCTGATTGATATCAGCCCGGAGCAGACGAAAAAACAGTTGAAGCTTTTGTCAGAAGTCAGCCGGGAAGGCATCAAGGATGTGCGGCGTTCCGTGAGCGAACTGCGCCCGGATGCACTGGAACGACTGAGTCTGGATGCAGCGATTCGCAAAATGATTATCGATATGAGTCAGGCATCTGATGTGAAAATTTACTTTTCCACAGAAGAGAAGCATTTGAAGTTTGATGAAGATGAGGAAAATGCAATATACAGAGTGATCCAGGAAAGTATTACCAATGCAGTACGTCACGGAAAGGCCGGAAAAATCTGGATTACTTTAAAGAGACAAGATGATATGATTTCGCTGACCATAAAAGACAATGGAATCGGAGCAAAAGAAATCAAAAGCGGATTTGGTACCAAGCACATCAAAGAACGGATTGAAATGCTGCATGGTACGGTATCTTTTGATGGAAGCGATGGCTTTACAGTAACTGCAGAGATACCAATAAGATGGGGGGAGAACTATGATTAAAGTACTAATAGCGGACGACCAGGAACTGATCAGACAGAGTTTACAGATTGTATTAAACAGTAAACCGGATATTACAGTATGCGATGTGGCAGAAGATGGACAGGCAGTGATTCGCAGTGTCCGAAAGGAACGACCGGACATTATTCTGATGGATGTACGTATGCCAAAGATGGATGGTGTTCAGTGCACAAAGATTATCAAAGAAAATTATCCGGAAATAAAGATCATAATTCTGACGACTTTCGATGATGATGAATATGTATACAATGCATTGAAATTCGGTGCCAGCGGGTATCTGTTAAAAGGTGTATCCATGGATGAACTGGAAAATGCGATTAAGACAGTACATAGCGGAAAAGCAATGATCAATCCGGATATTGCAACAAAAGTGCTGCGCCTCTTTTCCCAGATGGCACAAAGTGATTATACCATACCGGTAGGGACAAAGGGAGTAGAAGAACTGACCAGGACAGAATGGAAAATTATAGCTCAGGTGGGAACCGGAGCTGCAAATAAAGAGATTGCGGAAGCACTGAATTTATCTGACGGAACGGTGCGGAATTATCTGAGTAATATTTTGAACAAACTGGATCTGCGTGACAGAACCCAGCTGGCAATTTGGGCGGTTCAGACGAATGCGGCGAAACATCTGGCTGCAGATGAAAACTAAAAGAAACGGCAGATAAGGTGGAAAATATTAATGAAGCAGAGACAAAAAGTGACAGCAGTGATTGTGGGAATTATTTTGGTCAGCCTGTCGATATATGGAATCTGTCAGATTCACCATCGTCAGAAGATTACGCTGGAATTTGGAATGTTTACCGGGAGCAACTGGGATGTGGCACAGGCAAACAGCTTTACCATAATTGACAAAGCAATCGAAAAATTCGAAAAAGCACATCCCGGTGTGGAAGTACATTATTACAGTGGTATTCGAAAAGATGATTATTCAGAATGGTTTTCCAGAAAACTTTTGGCAGGTGAAGAACCGGATATCTTTATGGTGCTTGGTACAGACTTTAATCAGTTTGCATCTATGGGCGTTATGAAAAATCTTGCAGATTTCATGGAAAAAGACCGTGAGTTTGATCCGGAAAAATATTTTACCAGTGCTTTTATCAGTGGTCAGTATGAATCTGTGCAGTACGCATTGCCTTATGAGACAGTGCCGACATTGATGTTTGTGAATAAGACGCTTCTTACGCAAGAAGGAATTGAAATGCCAAAAGAAGACTGGACCTGGGATGACTTTTATGAAATCTGTCAGAAAGTAACGAGAGACACAGACGGAGATGGTGTCCTGGATCAGTTTGGAAGTTACAATTATGACTGGCTGGATGCACTATGTTCCAATGGCGGCGGTGTATTCAATAAGAAGGGAACAGAAGCGACACTGACAGATTCAAAAGTGATTGAAGCTGTGAAATATGTGCGTAATATCGATGAACTGTATCATGGGGAAAAACTGACCCAGGAAGATTTCAATGGCGGCCGGGTAGCGTTTATGCCGCTGACATTTGCAGAGTACCGTACTTACAAAACTTATCCTTATAAGATTCGAAAATATGCTAATTTTCAATGGGATTGTGTGACGATGCCGGCAGGAACGCAGGGGGGAAATATCTCCCAGGTGGATTCTCTTCTGATGGGAATCAGTGCCAATACAAAAGAAGAAAAACTTGCATGGGAATTTTTAAAGCTGCTGACTTATGATGAAGAATGCCAGATGAACATATTTTATGATTCTCAGGGAGCTTCCGTGCTGAAAAAAGTGACAGAATCCAGACAGATGGAACAGATTGTGCAGGAAGATATGGAAGAAGGCGATACTGTTATCAATGGAAAGCTTCTTGGAAGGGTTATTGAAGATGGACATGTAGAGCCACAGTTTAAGAAATATGAACAGGCGATGTCACTGACAGACAGTGAGATCAATAAGATTCTGGAAGAAGATAAGGATGTGGACAGTAATCTGAAGATACTGCAGCGTACCATAAATGACTATCTGATTCAGTGATTTCGACATTTTTTTCTTGTAAAGCGTTAAAATGGTATCATAATGAATGAAATGCATTATACTTATGCAATATATCCTTACTAGATCCGGAAAAAAGCATTGACAAAGAGAAAATCACAAGGGTATTATAAATGCAATACATACGAAGCAATTCGTAAAGGTCGATATGACAGGAGGAGAGTTATTATGAGAAACATGACAAAAGCACTCAGCGTAGCAGCAGTCGTTGCTATGACCGCAGCAAGTTTTTCAACTACAGCATTTGCAGAGGACACATTTAAGATTGGCGGTATCGGACCAATTACAGGAGGAGCAGCAGTATACGGACAGGCTGTAATGAACGCTTCTCAGATGGCAGCAGATGAGATCAACGAAGCAGGCGGTATCAATGGATATCAGATCGAATTTAATTTCCAGGATGACGAGCATGATGCAGAGAAATCTGTCAATGCTTACAATACTTTAAAAGACTGGGGTATGCAGATGCTCCTTGGTACAGTAACATCTACACCTTGTACAGCAGTAGAAGGAGAGGCAGCAAATGACAATATGTTCCTTCTCACACCTTCAGGATCTGCAGTAGAGAGTATTTCCGGAGACAATGCATTCCGTGTATGCTTCTCTGACCCGAACCAGGGTACTGCTTCCGCACAGTACATCGGTGAGAATAAGCTGGCAGAAAAAGTAGCAGTAATTTACAACAGTTCAGATGTATATTCATCAGGTATCTATAACACATTTGCTACAGAAGCAGCAAATCAGCCATTCGAAATAGTTTCAGCTGAAGCTTTCACAGAAGACAGCAAGACAGACTTTTCTGTACAGCTCCAGAAAGCGAAAGATGCAGGAGCAGATATGGTATTCCTTCCAATCTACTACACAGAAGCTTCTCTGATCCTGACACAGGCAGCAGCTATGGACTATGCACCGAAATTCTTTGGATGCGATGGTCTGGATGGACTTCTGGCAGTGGAAGGATTTGATACAAGCCTTGCAGAAGGTGTAATGCTTCTGACACCATTCGCAGCAGATGCAGATGATGAACAGACACAGGCATTTGTAGCTTCTTACAAAGAAAAATTTGGTGATACACCAATCCAGTTCGCAGCAGATGCTTATGATGGAATGTATATTATCAAAGCAGCAGCAGAAAAAGCTGGTCTGACACCGGATATGGATGCTTCAGCAATCTGTGATGCTATGAAGACCGCTATGACAGAGATCACATACGATGGTCTTACAGGCGCAGGCATGACATGGGAAGCAGATGGTGAACCAAACAAAGCACCAAAAGCAGTTGTAATCAAAGACGGCGCTTACGCATCTATGTAAGATGTCGGGATTGTGGATGAGTGAAGCATGACACAATCAGTATAGAATTATATATAATATAAGGTATAAGAAACACAGGGGTTGCCGTTCAGGTGGCAACCCCTTCTTTTCTTACATATGGGAAACTGCATATCTTATATGTGAAAAAGTACTTTTCCTGAGACAGAACAAGGATAGAGAGGTGTATTATGAGTTTTCTGAATTATCTGATCAGTGGAATCAGTCTTGGAAGTGTATATGCAATCATAGCACTTGGATATACCATGGTGTATGGAATTGCCAAGATGTTGAATTTTGCCCATGGTGATGTTATCATGGTGGGCGCTTATGTAGTATTTTATTCAACAGCTGCAGGAATGCCGCCAATTCCGGCAGTGTTGTTATCAGTTGTGATCTGTACCGTTCTGGGTATGGCAATCGAAGCAGTGGCTTACCGTCCGCTGCGTAATGCGGCATCTCCGCTGGCAGTACTGATTACCGCAATTGGTGTCAGCTATCTGTTACAGAACCTGGCACTGTTATTCTGGAGTTCCAATACCAAGTCCTTCACCTCAGTCGTGAAGCTTCCGGCATTGAAGCTGGCAGGCGGAGCACTGAATATCAGTGGAGAAACGATGGTAACGATTGCAGCCTGTATCCTGATTGTGGTGGGCCTGACTTTATTTATCAACAAGACCAAACCTGGTCAGGCTATGCTGGCAGTATCGGAAGATAAAGGTGCAGCTCAGCTGATGGGTATTAATGTAAATGCGACGATTGCACTGACATTTGCGATTGGTTCAGGTCTGGCAGCGATTGCAGGCGTACTGTTATGTTCATCTTATCCGTCCCTGACACCATATACAGGATCTATGCCAGGTATTAAGGCGTTCGTAGCAGCGGTATTTGGTGGAATCGGATCCATTCCGGGTGCCATGATTGGCGGTATTCTACTTGGTGTTATTGAAATTTTCGGAAAAGCTTATATTTCCTCTCAGATGGCAGATGCAATCGTATTTGCAGTATTGATCGTTGTGCTTCTGGTAAAACCGACAGGTCTTCTGGGCAAGCAGATTCAGGAAAAGGTATAAGGAGGCAGGGAGCATGAAAAATATGATGACAAAAAAAGCAAAAAGCAATGCGATTACATATGGTATTGTAATCATCGGCTTCCTGATTATGCAGATTCTGTCTGCCACAGGACATATGTCCAGTTCATTATCCGGACTTCTGATCCCGTTTTGTTACTATGTAATCCTTGCAGTTTCACTGAACCTGGTGGTAGGTATTTTGGGAGAATTGAGTCTTGGACATGCAGGTTTTATGTGCGTGGGTGCATTCAGCAGTGTATTCTTTACAAAATGTATGGAAAATACCATTACTAACAGTCTGATTCGCTTTATCTTAGCACTGATCATCGGCGCAATTGTGGCGGCTGTTTTCGGTATTCTGATTGGTATTCCGGTACTTCGACTGAAGGGCGACTATCTGGCAATCGTGACCCTGGCCTTTGGCGAGATTATTAAGAATCTGGTGAACGTACTGTATATCGGAAGAGATAGTAATGGATTCCATTTTTCCATGAAAGATGCAATTTCTCTTGGCATGGAACCTGGTGGACAGGTTATCGTAAATGGACCACAGGGTATCACTGGTATTCCAAAGAATTCTACTTTTATAATTGGCGTTATTCTGGTGCTGATTACATTATTTATCGTATTACGTTTGGTGGATTCCAGAGACGGACGTGCGATACAGTCTATTCGAGATAATCGTATTGCAGCGGAATCCATTGGTATTAACATTACAAAATACAAATTGATGGCATTTTCTGTGTCAGCAGGTCTGGCAGGTATCGGAGGAGCACTGTATGCTCACAACCTGTCTACTTTAAGTGCCACACCAAAGAACTTTGGTTATAACATGTCTATCATGATTCTGGTATATGTGGTACTTGGCGGTATTGGTAATATCAGAGGATCTGTGATTGCACCAATCGTTCTGAATCTGGTATTGGATTACTTCCTGAGAAAGATGCAGATGCTTGGCAACAATGTGGTACTGCAGTTCTTAAGCGACAACCGTATGCTGGTATATGCGATTGTGCTGATCGTGATTATGCTCTTTAGCTGGAGTCCGAAGATGATCGAGTGGCGTGAACGTGTATTCCATAAAAACGCAAAGGAGGAGGCGTAAAGTTATGGCAATGCTGGAAGTGAAAAATCTGGGAATCTCCTTTGGCGGTCTGCGTGCCGTAAATGGATTTCATATATCAATTGAGAAAAATCAGCTGTATGGATTGATTGGCCCAAATGGTGCCGGAAAGACGACGGTTTTTAATATGCTGACCGGTGTTTATAAGCCGGATACAGGTAGCATTGTTCTGGATGGAAAAGATATTACAGGTGAGAAGAATATCGAGATTAGCAAAGCTGGTATTGCGCGTACTTTCCAGAATATTCGACTGTTTTCCAACATGACAGTTCTGGATAATGTTAAGGCTGGAATGCATAACCATCATGAATATTCTGCACTGGCAGGTATTTTCCATACACCAAAATATAAAAAAGAAGAAGCACTTATGAATGAGAAAGCCATGGAACTTCTGAAAGTATTTGATCTGGCTGATATGGCAGAGACAAATGCTTCCAATCTTCCATACGGTAAACAGAGAAGACTGGAGATCGCACGTGCGCTGGCAACAGATCCGAAGCTCCTTCTTTTGGATGAACCGGCAGCTGGTATGAACCCGAAGGAAACAGGGGAACTGATGGATATGATTCGATTTGTAAGAGATCATTTTGATATGACCATTCTTCTGATTGAACATGATATGAAGCTGGTTTCAGGTATTTGTGAAAAGCTGACGATGCTGAACTTCGGCGAAGTTCTGGCAGAAGGCACGACGACAGAAGTACTGAATAACCCTCAGGTAATTACCGCATATCTTGGGGAATAGGAGGATTGAGAGAATGGCAATGCTGGAAGTAAAAGACTTACAGGTATATTACGGAATGATCCATGCAATCAAGGGAGTATCCTTTCATGTAAATGAAGGAGAGATCATCGCCCTGATTGGTGCGAATGGTGCCGGAAAGACGACGATTCTTCATACAATCACAGGGTTACTTGCACCAAAAGGCGGAGAAGTAGTCTTTGAAGGAAAGGACATTACCAAGACGCCTGCACATAAGATTGTAGAACTTGGTATGGCTCATGTGCCGGAAGGACGACGTGTGTTTGCACAGCTTTCTGTATATCAGAATCTGAAGATGGGAGCTTATACGAGATCTGACAAGAATGAGATCGAAGAATCTTTGGAAATGGTATATAAGCGTTTCCCTCGACTGGAAGAACGTAAGAATCAGATGGCAGGTACGCTGTCAGGTGGTGAACAGCAGATGCTGGCTATGGGACGCGCACTGATGAGTAAACCAAGAATTATTTTGATGGATGAACCATCTATGGGACTTTCCCCGATTCTTGTAAATGAAATTTTTGATATCATTCAAAGTGTCAGTGCCAGTGGAACGACCGTACTGCTGGTAGAACAGAATGCAAAAAAAGCTTTGTCGATTGCAGATCGTGCTTACGTTCTGGAAACAGGCAAGATCTCCCTGGATGGCAATGCAAAAGATCTGCTTAATGATGACTCCATCAAAAAAGCATATCTGGGTGAGTAGGAAGTAAGAAGAAATTTTCAGTTTCACTTTTTTTTAAAGGTTTCCTGTGATAAAATGAAATCAAAGAATCTTAAGGAGGCGATCCTATGAAAGATATTGTAGTTACGATTGCAAGACAGTATGGAAGTGGTGGCAAGACAATCGGTCAGATGTATGCACAAAAGCATGGTATCCCGTGTCATGAGAGAGATATCTTGAGAATGGCGGCAGATGACAGCGGCATTAACGAAGCATTGTTTGGAGAAGTAGATGAAAGATTAAAGAGTGGTAATCTGTTTGGTATTTCCAAGAAGATCTACAATATCGGAGATTTGATACCACCATCCAGTCCGGATTTTACATCACCACAGAATTTGTTTAATTATCAGGCAAAAGTGATGCGTGAGCTGGCTGACCAGGGATCTCGGGTATTCATTGGACGCTGTGCAGATTTTGTTTTGAGAGATAAGGCAAATGTGGTCAGTGTGTTCGTACATGCACCGGAAGATTATTGTCTGGAGCAGGCAAGAGAACGTACTGCCAAGAATGTGGGAGATTTGTCAAAGTTTATTGCCAGAACGGATAAGTTTCGTGGAGACTATTATCGTTATCATACCGGTCATGAATGGAACGATGCAAGAAATTATGACTTGTGTCTGGACAGCAGTAAGCTGGGATTTGATGGCTGTGTAGAAGCAATTGAAAAATATATTGAAGTAAGATTCAAGTAAAGAAATCAGAAAACAGATTGGTATGTACTGTGCCAATCTGTTTTTTAGGATGGTGCGAAAGGATATAGGACGATAAAATGGATGCAAAAAAATTAGAGAAAGAGATGATAGAAGAACTGATTCGACAGGCATTTGATGCACAGACAAAGGCCTACGTGCCATATTCAAAGTTTACGGTGGGAGCAGCGCTTCTCTCCAGATGTGGAAAAATATATCAGGGATGTAATATTGAGAATGCGGCGTATACACCTACCAACTGTGCGGAACGTACAGCGGTTTTCACGGCGATAACGGATGGAGCCATGGAATTTGATGCGATTGCAATTGTGGGTAACAGAATGTTTGTGCGAAAAGGAGAGGGTGACTACTGTCCTCCATGTGGAGTATGCAGACAGGTACTGCAGGAATTCTGTGATCCGGAAACATTTCAGATTATTCTGGCCAAATCTGAGACGGATTATCGCATTTACAAATTAAAAGAGTTGCTGCCGCTGGGATTTGGACCGGAGGATTTGTGTTAAAAGAAAATAAGATGAGAAATAAACTGACTTATATATCACGTGTCGGTCTGATGGTGCTGACCGTTATATTGATTATATTATTTTTGAGTGTTATGTCTCTGGTAGGAGAGATCCAGGGAACAGCCAGAGTGGTAAATTATGCCGGTCTGGTACGTGGAACGACACAGCGAGTTATAAAGCTGGAAAATGCAGGACAGATGCAGGCGGATATGATCGGGGATATCGACGCATTTATAGATGGACTTCGTTATGGCAGCAGTGAGTTAAAACTGGTGTGTTTAAAAGACAAAGATTTTCAGAATAAGATGACAGAGCTGGACGGACAGTTTGAAGATCTGAAAGACGAGATTCAAGCCGTAAGAACATATGGATATGAAAATACAAAGATTATAGAAAAAAGTGATGCGTTTTTTAATACCTGTGACCAGGCAACCGGTCTGGCAGAGCAATATTCTCAGAGAAAAGCAACGGCTTTAAGTAATCTGGAACGTGTAGTAGTGGCAGATATTATTTGTCTGTTGGTGATTATCGGATGGGAACTGGTGAAAGCTTTGCGGTATGCAGCACAGAATGCTGTATTGAAAAAGAAAGTATATCTGGATAGTGCAACCGGACTGCCAAATAAGAATAAATGCGAAGAATTATTGAGCGCACAGAATCCGGTGCCGATAAATGAACCGGTATCAGTCTGTGTATTCGACTTGAATAATTTACGCACGATTAATAATAATCTGGGACATGACAAAGGGGATGAATATATTCGTTCTTTTGCGGAGCAGCTGCGTCAGTCTGTTCCGAGTCAGCATTTTGTAGGACGTGATGGCGGAGATGAGTTCCTGGCGATTCTCTATGGTATGAGCAGAGAAGAGACAGAAGAATGCCTGAGACATATCCGAAAAGAGATTACAGAGTATTCAGAAAAACATCCGGAGTTACCGATTAGTTATGCAGTAGGCTATGCGTTGTCCGGTGATTTTGAAGGTGCTTCCATGCGGGAACTGTTCTGTCTGGCAGATAAAAATATGTATGTGGACAAGAATCGTGCCAAGATGGAAGAGGCAGCAGAAATGCAGAGACAGAATTTACAGCTTCTGGATGACATTGGTACAGATGGTTATCAGTTTGCAGACTGTATTTATTGTGATGCGCTTCTGGATGAATACAGGGTACTGCGTGCCAGTTCTGCTTTTTTTCTGGCAGAAGATGGAAATTATTCCGGAGCAGTAGAGCAGATTGTACAGGAATTGTCCAATCGTGAGAATCATCGGGAATTCTGGAACAAACTCCAGCTCGGTTATTTAAAAGAACACTTAGATATCGATAACAGAAAGCTGGAGATGGATTATGTAACAGAAAAACGAGAAGGCGCGCAGGCTCAGCGCGGTCGACTGACGATATTGTTTTATAATGCGACAGAAGACGGAAGACTGCATCATTTCATTCTGGGATTTGAGGTATTTCATGATACCCGTGATGCGGCATCCAATGAAAAACTGCAGTTGACGCAGTACTACGATCAGCTGAAGCATTCGATTCTGGAGAATGATAATTATGTGGATGCACTTCTGGAAACTGCGGAAGCAGTCTACACAGTAAATCTGACGGAAGATTTGATAGAAGGTGTTTTTTTCCATTCAGAAGATCACGGTATCGAGGTGGTGGTAGAGACTCCTTGTTCCTATAGCGGTTATTGCAGGGAACGGAGACAGTTTGTGACGGAAGAAACGCAGGAAAATTACAGACTGATGGACACCAGCCAGAAGCTGATTGGACGTTTTGAAGACGGAGCGAAACAGGTAACGGCTGAATACTGTGAATGTGGAAAAAACGGCGTAATGCTATGGATTCAGAAGACCATACTGATGATGAAAAATACCTGGTATGACAGTCGTATTCAGAAGACCAGGGTAGTTGTGCATGGCGTCATACTGTTCCGCAATATATCTGCATTTCATGAGAAAGAGCAGAAAGAAAAAGAACGGCTGCAGTCAGCTTTTGAGGAAGCGGATTCTGCCAGCAGGGCAAAAACGGAATTTCTGAATTGTATGAGCCATGATATTCGTACACCGATCAACGGGATCATGGGAATGGTAGACATCACACGCAAGTATCGAAATGATCCGTTGAAGCTGGAGGAATGTCTGGATAAGATACAGCTTTCAGCCAGACATTTGCAGGAATTGATCAATGATGTTCTGGATATGAGTAAACTGGAGTCAGATCAGGCTGTACTGGAGCAGATTCCGTTCACGCTGGAGCGGCTGATTGATGATGTATCTTCCCTTGTGAATGCACAGCTGATACAGAGTAATATTACGTATCGAATGCACAGAGAAAACATCGCGCATACGGAATTGATTGGAAGTCCACTGCACTTGCGCCAGATTATGCTGAATCTGTTTAGTAATGCAATCAAATATAACAAGCCGGGTGGCAGTATTGATACATATGCAAGGGAATTATCTTGTGATGGAACCATTGGCTGGTTTGAGTTTAAAATTACGGATACGGGAATCGGCATGAGTGAAGAATATGTGAAAAATCAATTGTTTAAACCATTTACACAGGAGCAGTCCGGAGCGCGGACGCGATATAAAGGAACAGGTCTTGGAATGTCCATTGTGAGCAGATTGATTGCTATGATGGGAGGAACAATTGAAGCATCTAGCGTAAAAGATGTGGGAACCACGATTTGTTTTCGACTGCCGTTCCAGATCAATCCGGAAGGTCAGACAGCAGAATTGCCGAAAACAGCTGATTCAGAAGTGGAACTGAGCCTGAACGGAGTGCATGTGCTATTGGTGGAAGACAATGAAATCAATATGGAGATTGCGCAATTTTATCTGGAAGAAAAGGGTGCGCAGGTGACGCAGGCGTGGAATGGACAGGAAGCGGTAGATGAAGTCAAGGCGTCAGAACCGGGCACGTTTGATGTGATCCTGATGGATGTGATGATGCCGGTTATGGATGGGGTGGAAGCGACACGCCAGATTCGGAACTGGGAAAACCAGTATGACAGACATACACCGATCATAGCAATGACTGCACAGGCTTCTCTTGAAAGCATAAAAAAATGCAAAGACGCAGGAATGGACGATCATATCGCAAAGCCGGTGAATGCGGATATGCTGGTAAAACGTATCATGGAGCAGAGAAAGAGAATCAGACTGACTGAATAAGATTCACATTTAGCGTATATGCATATAATGAGAAAAAGGCTTCAGAACGGGATAGCATGAAGAATCAGGTACTGGATACGCAGTTGAATCTGGCATTCGATGCCACTGAAAGAGAGCTGGAAAAATCCCTGGAACTGGATGTGGGATATGACAGGACAAATCGACAGTGGGAAGTGATTGTGCGATATGCAGGAGATAAAAAAGATTCAGCTGATCAGAGGCTGGCGAAAATACAGGGATTGTCAGTGACCTGGCTGTCTGGCGGGTACGGAATTGCCCGTGGAACGAAAGAAGCAATCGATGCACTGAGCAAAGATCCATTTGTAGAATATATCGAGAAACCGAAACGGTTGTATTTTGCCACGGAGCAAGGAAAAATTGCTTCTTGTATGGAACCATTACAGACCGGTTTCGGTTTTTCTTTATTTGGAAAAGGTGTTCTGATTGCTGTATTGGATTCAGGCATTGATTATACGCATCCAGAATTTCAAAATCCAGATGGCAGTACGCGAATATTGTCAATCTGGGATCAGACCGGTACAGGGAATCCGCCGGAAGGATTTACTCTCGGGACAGAGTACAGCCGGGAGGAGATCGATAAAGCACTGAGGGAAAGAGAACAATTGATCAGAGATCTTAGCGGGCATGGAACAGCTGTAGCAGCGATTGTGGCAGGAAATAGCGGCGTGGCGCCGCAGTCTCAGCTATTAGTTGTGAAACTGGGAAATCCGGCGCCGGACTCTTTCCCCAAAACCACAGAACTGATGATGGCGGTAGAATATGCTTATCGAAAAGCATTGGAAGTACAGATGCCATTGGTGATCAATCTCAGTTTTGGAACGGTATATGGACCACATAATGGCACAGGACTTCTGGAACAGTATCTGGATGAAATGATAGGGCGCTGGAAGATGGTGATTGTGGCAGGAACCGGAAATGAAGGAAATGCTGCAGGACATACATCTGCGATGCTTCAGGAAGGTGAAACGCAAGAAATCCAGTTCGCAGTAGCAGCTGGGGAAACAGGTTTGAATATTCAGCTGTGGAAAAATTATGTAGATCAGATGGATATTTACCTTCGCGCACCGGATGGTACCCAGATCGGACCACTATATGAGAATCTTGGACCGCAGAGATATCGGATAGCGGGGGTAGATTTACTGATTTATTATGGAAAACCATCCCCCTTTATGATTTCCCAAGAGATATTTTTTGATTTTATACCGGTAAAAAGTTACATAACATCCGGTATCTGGACGCTGATTTTGCAGTCCCGAAATGTGACAGAAGGAAAGGCAGAATTATGGCTTCCACCTTCCGAAAGTCTGAATCCGGCAACCAGATTTTATCGTCCGATTACGGAAAATACGTTGACGATTCCATCTACAGCCAGAAAAGTCATTTCAGTGGGAGCCTATGATTCCAGGAGTCAGATTTATGCCCCCTTTTCCGGAAGAGGATATGCGCCAGAGAAATCACCATTGCTGTCAATACCACAGGTCAAACCTGATTTGGCTGCCCCGGGAGTAGACGTTCAAACAGCAGCAGCCGGCGGAGGATATACTTCTGTGACAGGCACCTCTTTTGCTGCACCGTTTGTATCCGGAGGCGCGGCGTTACTGATGGAATGGGGAATTGTTAACGGAAATGATCCATACCTGTATGGGGAAAAGATAAGAGCATATCTGCAGCGAGGAGCACAGAAATTGCCAGGCTATCGACAATGGCCGAATGCAAGTGTGGGGTATGGGGAGGACGTTATAATAAGGTTACATTGAAGAAAGTCAGTAAAATCAAGTGTTTCCGTTCATTTTCCAAACAC